>JAPLWZ010000100.1 GCA_026396335.1 Microcaldota archaeon
TGCTGTCGCCGCATCAAGCACGTAGAATTCCGTGCCGTTTGCAATGACAAGCAAGTAACTGCCCGAGGGGGTGAAAAGAGATTGTGTTTGAACCGATTGGTCAGGCTCAAAAGTTGTGTTCAGGAATTTTTCGAGGGTTGTCTGTGCGAATACGAGGGGCAGAAGCAAGAGTATGAATAGCACAGCAAATTTTGACATATGGCTCACCCACTCGCTCATTCGATGCGAAAGCATATTAATTTCCCCGCGCCTCGGTTGCGCATGGCAAATGCAGAAATAGTTTTTGCAGGCGGCTGCTTTTGGTGCGGCGAGGCGATTTTCCGGCGCTTGAAGGGCGTGGAGAAAGTCGTCTCTGGCTATACGGGCGGGCAAACGGCAGCCCCCACTTACGAACAGGTGTGCAGCGGAAAGACCGGGCACGCGGAAGTCGTGAAAATAGAGTACGACCCGAAAGTTGCAAAGTTGGAAACGCTTCTTGAACTCTTTTTCGCAATGCATGACCCCACTTCAAAAGACAGGCAGGGGAATGACACGGGTTCGCAGTACCGCTCGGCCATATTCTATACCTCGCCCGAGCAGAAGAAAGCCGTGCAGGAATTCATGAAGAGGGTCGCGGGCGAGTTTAGCAAGCCTATTGTCACTGAAGTTGAGAAACTGGGCAAGTTTTACAAGGCAGAAGACTATCACGCGAACTATTACGAGAACAACAAGTACCAGCCCTATTGCGCACTTGTCATTTCGCCGAAACTCCACAAGCTGAAGGAGAAGTTCGGGCTGCTTTAGGAGAATTGGAGCTTCCGCTAACTGAAAAATAGAAATAAAAAAGAAAAAGGGCACCTTGCCTTTTGGGCAAGATGCTTTTGTTCAAGAACTTTTTCTAGAATCGAATAAATCGAATTCTTAGAACTTCTTGTGCTTCGGGAAACAGTCCCTGCAGTACACAGGCCTGCCTTCCGTTGGCTTGAAGGGCACTTCGCACTCCTTGCCGCAGTCAGAACATACAGCCTTGTGCATGTCGCGTGGGCCGCCGTATCCGCCGCCTCCTCCGCCGCGTCCGCCACCGCCTCCGCCGTATCCGCCTCTGTCGTCGTCATAACTCATGTTTTCACCTATTTATCCGGAGAGCTTAACTGCCCTCCCGGCTTTATTTGCAGGTGAGGGATATAATAGATGATATGGTTCCCGCGTTGGTTGGAACGGCATCTGCCGAAGAAGCCAAAACACTGGTGCCGGCAGGTCAAAACTAGCATTAATGATCTTTGTTATTGCGCGTCAGGTTATTGTTTTGGCGTCACAGCCCCCAGGTTTTGGGGGCTCAGAGAATCCACTTGTCCTCATTCGCGCGAATGAGAGGGATAAACGGTCATCTTTATTTAACCTCACCTATAAGAAATCAAAAAGAAACGAGCGGGGTCGTGGCGTGATTTTGCGTTCTGATGGAGGGGTTGGACATGAAAAACTTGCTTATTGCTGTCCTGGTATCTTTTTTGCTTCTGGCTTTTGGCTGTGCTTCAACCTCAAATGGAACTATGCCAAAAACTAACCAGGAATCAACATCGGCTTCTCAGCCCAACACTGCAAAAGACCCGTACAGCATATGTTTTAGTGAATCTAGCACTTCGCAGGGCACATCGACGCCCGTTCTTACTTCATGCCTAATTAGAATCGCGGTTGATACTGGAAATGAGAGTGTTTGCAAATACAATTTTGGCCACAGGTATAGCTGCGAATGCTTCCTCAAACTGTCTGAAAAGAAGGGGGTCGCGGTGTGCGAATCATATGTAAACGAATACAAGGGGCAGGTAACCAGTTTTGCAGATGATTGCTACACATATATTGCTGCAAAGAACAGAGATGCGAGTGTGTGCGATTCTATAAAAGTCGAAACCAGAAAAGCATCTTGCGTCGCCATAGCAAAGAGAAACGCCGATCTTTGTTCCGAGTTTTCAAATGATTGTGTCATCACGATCGCATCTTTGGAGATGGATCCGAAAATTTGTGCGCATGAACAGATTAATTTCAACTGCATTACTAATATTGCAGTGATAAAAAAAGATTCGGCCATTTGCAATCTTCTTGATGACACTCAGCAATCTTGGGGCGGAAGCAACCAGAAGTCCTGCCTTAATGCTGTTGCCACCAACGCAAAAGGGTTAGGCCCAAGTAGTCTTGGCGGCTGTTATGAGGAATTGAACGGCAATTTGGAGAGATAGGCTCGATTTGAAACCTATATAAAAAGATGTCTGCCATAAACTCGTAGTGCAACGACGGGGTCGTGGCGTGATTTTGCGTTCTGATGGAGGGATTAAATATGAAAAAATTGCTTATCGCAATTATGGTATCTTTTTTGCTTCTGGCTTTTGGCTGTGCTTCAACCTCAAACGGAACTACGCCAAAAACGAACCAAGAATCAACAGCGGCATCTCAACCCAACACTGCGAAAGACCCGTATAATGTATGTTTTAGTGAAGCTAGCACCTCACAAGGTTCGTCGATCCCTAAGTTTAAGTCATGCCTGATTAATATCGCAGTTGAGACGGGAAATGAGAGTGTCTGTAAATACAATTTTGGCTTCAGGTATGAATGTGAATGTTTCCTTAAAGTGTCTGAAAAAAAGGGAGTAGGAGTATGCGAATCAGATGTATTCGAATCGAATAACGGAGAGACATATAACTTTGCTGATGATTGCTACACATATATTGCTGCAAAGAAAAGGGATGCAAATTTGTGTGATTTAGTGAAAATCGAAACTAGAAAAGCATCTTGTATTGCCATTGCAAATAGAAATGTTGATCTTTGCCCAGAGTTTTCAACTGAATGTGTCAAAATGATCGCATCGTTGGAAATGAACCCTGAAATTTGTGCGCATGCACATTTGAATTCTACTTGCATTGCTAACATCGCAGTAATAAAAAAAGACCCGACAGTGTGCAATTTTCTGGACGAGAGCGAACGAAGTGGCTGCATAAACGCCATAGCCAACAACGCAAAATTTTCCCCAGAAAGCTTCGGAGGCTGTTATCAGGAGTTGAACGGCGATTTAGATAAATAGTTCCGCCGTTGAAACCTATATAAAAAGATGTCAGTTAAAACCCCCTTAGCAAACCACGGGGTCGTGGCGTAACTTGGTAGCGCGGCAGGCTCCAGATCTCGCCCTCGCGGACAACGCGCGGGCAATAGAATATACCTGCATGTTAGGGTTCAAATCCCTACGATCCCATGTCACTTTCGTCGCAACGAAAGTGACAATTGTCGAGCAGCAGCTCGACAGGTTTTACAAGTGCCGCAGCACTTGTAAGGTGATCCTCATGAAAAAAACAAAAGAACTGCTTGGATGCATGAAGTGCGGCTCAAACGAGCTTGATTCCGACCCGGGCGCGGAATATGCTGCGCAGACCGACCTGGGAATCGCAGGCGCGGTGAGCGGCAAGGTGCTTTGCAAGAAGTGCGGCAACTTCGGCTTCCCACTTGAGTTTGATTCTGAGAAGGTGCGCGCTGATTACGCGAAATCAAAGACAGGCACCGCAAAGAAGCCAGGCAAGCGCTGATTGCAATGGCTGCTTCGCCTGCGATTGTCAATTCCTGCCGTGCGTGCACTGCGAAGTGCTGCCGCGGATTGGCTGTTGTGCTCACTATTCCCGAGGCTAAACGGATGGTTGCTGAAACGGGCTTGAAGCCAGAAGATTTTCTCGAGTTCAATACGAATATTGACTCAAAACTCACTCCGCATTATCCGCTGCTCGTCCAGAGAGGGGGGAAGGTAGAGGAATTTTTCATCATACTGAAAAGAAGGCAGAAGAAAGACTGTATTTTTCTCGAGGATGATTTGCGCTGCAGCGTTTACAATGAGCGCCCGGCTGTTTGCAGGCTTTATCCGTTCGAACTTGATGGCGGAGAGGTAAAGAAGGGCGCGCTTTGCCCTGTGAAATTCGTGCGGGAAGAAGAAACTGATGCGGTTGCTGCGCAACTCAAGCGAGATTTGCTTGAGCACGGCAAGATTGCGCGCGCTTGGAATGTCAAACATGGGAAAGAAGCGCCAGATATGAAGAAGTTTGCGAAGTATTTTGGAAAGTGAAAATCAGAGCCGCACGAGAAGCGTGGTGCGGTAAAGCCTTTTGCCGTTCCTTTCGCCTGCGAGCTTTTCTGTGCGCACGTAACTGAGATCGAACTGGTTGAGCGCGGCTATTGCCTCGTTCCTTGAACCGCAGTAAATGTCAATGCCTTCTTTGAGTTCCAGCACTTTTGGCACAAAGCTGCGCGATTCTATGCGCTTGATGACCCAGTCAGCCATCATCATCACGCGCTTTTCAGGCCCGCGCAGCTGCACTATTGCCTCGAAGTACTGCGTGCCCGCCCTGCCACAGTCCATGCACATCATTTTTTCAGTGAGAACAAGCACGGGCTGCGTAATCCGACCGAATGAGGAATCGTATGTGATTGCAGATGCGATCGGGTCATAAGTGGCGTCAGTCTGTTTGAGCTTCAATATGCGGATTATCTCGTCTTCCACTTTCACTTTCTTGTCTTTCCTTGCCTTGTCAAGAAGCGCGCCGCATTTTGTGCATACGCTGATGCGGACGGTTGGAAAATCGCCAACTTTTGTCTTGGCGCAATTCTCGCAAAGCTCGCCCAGGAATGCAATTTTTGAATCCTCTTTGCCGCAGACGGGACAATATCGTACCATGGAAATCAATTGGAAGTGACCCCCTCAGGGGGTTCTACTGTCGTGATTCTGCCCCCTACGGGTATATATAGCCTACCGCATGAAAGAAAAACATGGAAGAGGACGAAGACAAGGCAGTTGCGGCGAACTCGGAAATAAGGTTCATTGCGCTGGAACTGATGAAACTCGCTGCAAAGTCAGGAAGGAACTTTGAAGAAGTTGCAGCAGAATACATGCGGAACGCCGAGAAGCTGTCCGACATGATAACAGGCGAGGAAATCGCGCCCGTGAAAAAGCCGGGCAGAGCGTCCTCTAAGGAAAAGTAACTGATTTTAACGTGGTCATTATGCAGGAGGTCAAGAAGGAAACGCTTGCCTTGACGAAGTACTTCATGTCCCTGCCGCATCCTGCAAAAACGACATTCATGATTGCCGCGGTCTCTTTCCTTTTCGGTGTGCTCTTTTCAATCGTGAGAAGCAAGGCGCTCGGGCCTTTTGAAATACTTGCAAGCGGAGTGGGCGGAGTGTTCCTTCTTGCCTTCCCCGCGCTTCTTTCTTCGCTCGGATTGTTTTTGATGAGAAGGAAGGCGATTTTCAGGCGCTCTGTTTTCCTGGGGCTGCTGACTGTTCTTTTGTACGGCGGGTTTTACCTTGCCGCATTCGCACTTACCCCGATTTGGCCTGCCGCCGCGAACATGGTGTTCGTGGGCTTTGGCATGTCATTTGTGCTTTGGTACTTCATGCTCTTCCTTGCATTTGACTTCAGGAAAACCGCGTTCCTTTTTGCCACCATGCAGCTTGTGCTCTTTGCCGTGTTCTTCCTAGCAGGAGGGTACGGAGTGACTGCGAACCTGCAGGACATGCTCGTGAAGGTTTACCTGGCGTCGTTTGTCTTTTTGACGGCGCTCTATGCGCTCTTCTACGTGATTTCCGCACCCATGAAAAAGAATTTGGGCGTGTCGTCAATGGATGCGCTTTCCATGTTCCTGTCGCAGTGGCTTTACGGCGAAAAGGACCTTGAGGAGGCATTTGAGGGCATTGGCGAGGAAGTTGAAACGTTAGTCTGGATGGGAAGCTTTGAGGGCAGCAAGAACCGCTGCTACTTTGTGGTGCCCTACATCCACTTCGGGCCGTTCGGGAATTTGGGCGGCTCTGAATTCACCTGGCAGATTGCAGATGCGCTGACGCACGAAGGGGAGAGGCAGAAGCGCGACGTGTTCGTATTCCACGGCATGGCAACGCATGACTTCAACCCGGTTTCATCTGACGAGATACACAATGTAGTAGGCGCGTGCAAGCGGGCCATCAGGAAACTCCGCCCAAAGAATGCGAAGATGGCATTTTCAACATGCAGAATGGGCACGGTGCATGCGTCCGCGTTCCACATTGATGATGCTGCGTTCCTTTCCTATTCACGGGCGCCAAGAACCACGGAGGATGTGAACTTCGGGCTTGGCTTGGCACTTATGGAGAAGGCGAAAAAGCACGTGGCAAATGCATGCGTGGTAGATGAACACAATGCTGAAACGGGAGACATTTCATCAGTTGAAGTGGGCTCGCCTATTGGCTTTGAGATGCTTGATGCGACCGGCAAGATATTCGCTTCTGAGAAAAAGCAGGCAAAGTATTTGTTCGGCTGCGCAAGCGGGAATATCGGGCTTGATACAGTCGGCAGGAACGGAATAAAACTTGCGCTTTTCAAGCAGGGCAAAGTGATGAATGCGATTGTGCTTGCTGATTCGAATGGCATTGTGCCCGCGTTCAGAGATGATATTGTGGAGTTGCTGTCCCATCTTGGCACTGAAGCAGGCTGCGTGTGCCGCGGAGAGATAATGACAACTGATACGCATCAGATAAATGCTGTGCGGGGCGTGCTGAATCCGCTTGGCACCGAGCACCGTGGAGACGTAATGATTTTGATTAGGAATTTGTTCAAGCAGGCTGTATCGAAACTCGAGGAAGTGAAATTCTCCTCTGCGGAAGAAAGGTTCAGGATCAAGGTGTTTGGCACAGGGCAGTCCGCGGAAATTTCCTCGACTATTAATGCTGTTGTCGCAGTGCTGCGCCTCGCACTGCCGATAATACTCATTGCGAGCGCGCTTCTTTTGATTTGGGCACTGGGAAAAATCTAGTTTTTCAGATAAGACGGGAGCTTATCGTAATCCATCATTATTTGCCATGCTCGAGGAGATGAGCTGCTTGGAGCGGATAACCGGCCATTTACCTCAAGGGCATCAATCTCTTCCCTAGAAAAGAACTGGTTGCGATTCAAGTATGCCAAAAGGACAGTTTTGTCTTTCTTGGCGATATCCGTGTAAATAGCCGTGCCAATCGGATTTTTTATGAAAACGTTGAGGCACCTGCCTGATTTTTCATCATAGATTCCAAGCAATTTTACCTTGAAGTTGTCAATGACTTTTCGCGTAATTTCGGATTTTACATATTGATTAGAACGGAGTTTTTGATTCATCCAACCACCGCTTTTCCAGTGCGCCAAACTATTTATAAATGGAAAGTTGGGGATGAAGAAGAGCTGCTTATCCTATTTCAGTTCCGCCTTTCTCGCGCTTGAAGCCAAAGTCAGACTGTGACGCTTTGTACATTGAGCCATACTTTTCTGTTGCCTGCTCCTCTATTGGCTTGCTGTTGAGTATTGCGAATTTCACGTCCTCGGCTGTGATGAGTTTGCGCTCAGCTGAAGCTGCAACGTCGCCCGCCATCTTTATTGTGCCTGAGAGAAGGCGCAGGCGGAGTGTTAAGCCAGACTGCCCGTCTATTTCCTTTGCCTTTATTTGCGCGAAGCGGATTATTTCAGCTATTGCGCCTGCGTCCGCGTGAGGGATCCTTCCGTCGCGCACTATTTCCTGTGCGAGGAATTGAATTAGCTTGAGCCTGTTTGCCTCATTGTCAGGCATATGAGTGTTCATGAGCAGTTCGTAGCCATTGCCGAGTATGCGGCTGCGGAGGGGCGCCAGAATGCCCTGTACGTCATTGAAGTTCACTGCTGCTACTAGAATGAAATCAGAGGGAACTCCGTCCACGCGAACTGATGAGCCTGTGGATGACTGGTTCCTGCCGGTGATTGGGTACTTTTTCTCCTGCATTGCGGTCAAGAGGAAGCGTTGCAAGCGGCCGAGTGATGAAAGTTCGTCTACAAAAAGAACGCCTTCGTGCGCTTCGTGCACTGCGCCTGGGACAACGCGCGTGTATGGGAGCGAGCCGATTTGCGGATGCGAGCCGTATGGGTCGTGGCGCACGTCGCCAAGCAGCTCTGTTTCTGATGCGCCTGTTGCCTGCACGAATGTGGTGCGGTTGAATGAAAGAATAACCTTGTACTGCGCCTTTTCGCGCATTTCGGAAAGCTTCATCAAATCCTTTTGTGTGAGTATTGCAATTTTGTCGCCCCTGCGCTCGAATACTATGAGTTCTTCCTTGCCGTCGCGCATTCTGGTGGTGTGCACGCGCTCTTCGCGCTCCATTCCCGGCGGGCCCATTAAAAGATCGTCAAACGGCCCCCGCACGCGCTTGTACTTGTCTGCGCCGCAGAAGAAACAGGAGGATGCATCCGGGTTTGAAAGGCGCGCGCAGCGCCTGCAGCGGAAGCCGAGTTTTTCTGATACGAATGCGGGGACCGAAGTTGGGTCAAGAACTTCAACAAGGGGGCCTTTTGCGCCCTTTTTGGAAATTGCATTGCGCACTTCCACTATCGGGCGCTCAGGGCGCTCTGGGTTGTGAAGGATTAGGACTTCCTGCTTGGGCTTTGGAAGAATGGATGCGATTGCCTGTGCAAGCATGCTCTTGCCTGTGCCTGGCGGGCCCACAAGAAGGAGGTGCCGGCGCTGCCCGCTTATCATCCTCCCGATTCTCACTGCCTCATCCTGCCCGATTATCTGCAGGAGCGGATCGTGGGGGATGCGTATTTCTGCCGTTGAGGAAATTGATTCAGCCTCCACCATGAAAAGAAAATCTGCTGATGAAGTATATAATGGTTATTCAACCGCAGTTGGATAATTGTTGAACGTATCGACGTTCAACAGGTTGTTAACTGGCTTTGATCAGCCAGGGCAGGGCTGGAGGTTTGCCTGATTCTGGCGCCAGACTGCCACGGAAACGCGCACCGGCTTTGGCTGCAAAGAAAGATCGACATTGTGTACCCAGGTTCCGCCCCTGTAAGCGATTGCCACTTCCTGTGCGTCTGCAGGATAGCCGCAGCCCATGCGGTACTCGATGATGTTTGGCTCGCTTATGCTCGGGTCGTTTGTCTGCTGGATTATCAGGTAGAATTCCTCGCCAGCGCCGCCCAGATGGAACAGGTTCTTGACCTGGACGTATGCGGCGCTTGCATCCGCGGGATTCGCGTTATTCACCAGGAGCTGGAGCATCTGCACCTTGCTTTCATTGATATCGTTGGTGTAGCCGTTTGTGAAGCCTATTTGCTGCACGGGCAAGTACTCATTGCCATTAGTCGGATCTGTAACCGGGATTTGCCAATTCTCAGGTATCCCTGGCGACATGAGCGTGTCTGCCATGCTCATTGCCGCCGCCTGCAAGTAATTGCTCTTTGCATCCACCACGGACTGCACTGCAAACCAGTAGGTAAGGAGCGAGGTCATTGCGATGACGATTATCACTGTGGCTATTATTGCGTCGAACGAAAAGTATTGCCCTTTGCTTTTTCCGAGTGAGTTTTTTTCCATGCTATCACTTACGTTGCCTGCTCGATCAGTATTATGCTCTTGCCGTCTGTGTCGCGGACGTTGGACAACTTTATTTTTGATCCGGAATGAATCGTTATGAAAGTAGTTACGGGGGTGCCCTGCTGATCTTTCTCAATGACGCCTGTTGCTGGAATGGCGTCAAAATAGTTTGCCACAAGCGGCGCTGCGAATGACTGCGGATTTGCCTGCCCCTGCCACTCTACAAATACGAATCCAGACTCCCGGATTTCTGCATCTGGCGAAAACTGCGTGCTGCTTATGCGAAGCGTATAGGGCTTGCCAAGAAGGTTTGGCGGAAGCGAGATTGTCTGTGAAAAGCCAGGGCCTGCGATGAATGATGTGCGCACGTTGTCGGAAAAGCCGTATGCTATTTCCTGCGCGTATGCGTTTTCCGCGTGCGTTAGCTCCTGCGCCTGCGCGGACATGAACACTGCGGAGACCATCACGAATACCAGCAGGAAGAACGAGGCATAGGCTAGGACTTCTACGGCTGCCTGCCCCTTGGTTGGATTATTCATATTTGACATAAACTTCGTACCCCGTATTTTCCATCCTTATTCTTTGCAGGCCAGGATTTCGTTTGCCCGACAGGTCGCCTGAGACAGATGCGAATGTGGTGGCTGGAATGTCCAGTTGGCGCCCGTCCACGAGAATCGACAGCACCACCACGCCATTTCCGACCGATCCGCCAGTCACGCCGTCAGGGTAATTCACCAGTATGGTTTTTTTCGCGCCCGGGCCCTGCAGGTAAATTTCGCCCGCAGTGTCTGCGATTGTGCGCGCCGTCACCTGCGCCTGGTCAATGGAAGTCTTTGCGCTCTGTGTCCCTGTTGAGGAAAGGAATAGGAATGCAAGCGGGACTATGAATGCGAGCGCGAAGCCCACCATGATGAGGTTCTCTAGGGCGGCTTGGCCTCGGGAAAAATTCGCCTTTGCAATTATTGTTTTGTTTTCCATGAGAATCACTGCTGCGCTCCTTGTGCGCCCTGTGCTCCTTGTGCCCCTGTGCCTTGCGGATTCGAACTGCCGCCAACCACGTTGCAGGATGCTGAAACCTGCCCGTTCTGGGGGTTGCACATTATGTCTCCGAGATTATAGCGGGTTACTGCGCTCGTCTGCCCGGAAGTGCTCAGCTTGAATTTGCCAACGGATATGTCGACTGGCTCCTTGTTCTGCGAGTCGCACATTTCCGCGCTCTTGCAGCCAGGCATGCCCTTTACTTTTTCAACTAATGACACGCTGCCAGGGTAGAATATGCTTGAGTAGAACTCCCAGTCAAGCCGGGAATATTGATCATTGAGCTTGTCTTCAGCGCCGCCAGCCCACTTGCCCACCAAGAATGACTCTATGCCGTATTTCGAGCTCTTCAATGTTTCCGCGCCAGTTATCATGCGCTGGAAGAATGATGGCGCGATGCCCTGTGTGCTGCTTGCCGAAACTGCGCCCGGCTGCACATAGAAGCCGCAGGTCGACATGTCGCGCAGCGAAGTAATGTCCCAGATGCGGTGGTAGCCCCCGCGCTCGCCGTCTATTGGCGTGTCATAGCTGTTGTCAAACAGAACGAACTGTTGCTGCGCGTCAAGTGCAATTGGAAGCCCTGCGCGGTTTATTTTTGGAAGGGTGTTCCAATCTGTTCCGGGCACCACTATCATCGGGACTGTTGTGTAGTTGGAATAGATTGTGTCCCCTGCGTCCGTGCAGCTTCCTCCGCCGTTGTCGCGGATTACCCTGTGGCAGTTGAAGCATTTTATCTCATCCTTGTAATGGCAGTCGCCCCTGTCGTATTCGTTGTAGCCGGGCGTGCTCGTTATCACCAGCCCGCCGTAGAAGGATGCGTATTGCACGATTTCCGGGCTGAATGCGCCGTAATAGGCAAACTGGTTGAGCCGCAGCGGGTCAGTCTCGTTCAGGTCAGACGGGTAAAGCGAAGTCATGGGCCCTGCGAACCAGCCGTAGCCGATGGTGCTTTCCTTCAGGTTGATGGGCTGCACGTCCTTTGGATGGACGTACTTTGAATCGAACCAGATTTGCTTCTCGCTTGCGCCGTCACGGTTTTTGCCGCGGGACTTCATGTCGTCCCTTGTCACCATCGGGTCCAAAAAGCCGTTTATCGGGATGGTCGCGTTCGCGCGCAGTGTTTTGCCCTGTGACATCGTGCCCTCGAAGTCAGTCAGGTACATCTGCACTTCGAAGTAAACATTGACTTCGGTTGCGCTTGACTGCTGGATTGTGAATTTAGTCATGTTTGAGAATGTCGCGTTGAAGCCCATCAGCGTGGCTGCTTGCCTTATCCTGTCCTGCCAGGAAACCACGGTGTAATTGTCTATTTCACTCGGAGTGTAGGAAATTATTCTGCCCGCCACCGGCTCGCCCTTGCCATTTGCCATGAGCCCGTAAATTGTCTTGTTTATCTGGCAGGTTCCGGGATTGTCGGCGGGGTCAGGCGCATTTGGCGGACAAGTGGTGCCAAGCTCGTTGCCCCATATGGAAGTGTAATTGTCAAGCCTGTAAAGCGCGAAGAATGCGGAGGCATTTGCAAAATTGGAGAAGCTCTTGTCTGAAATTGTCGCGAACACGAGGCGCATTGATTCGCCCTTGAAGCGCTCTGATGCGCGCTGGTCTGACTGCTCGAATGTTTTTACCCAAACCTGCACTGTGAGAAGCATGAATGATAGTATGGCGAGCGCCATTACGGTGAAGAAGAATCCCCGTTTTCCTTTTGTTTTTGATTTTGTTTTGGAATCCATGAGAATCACGCGTATACCGTAAGCCTTACGAGCTGTATTGAGTTGCTGCCCGAGTTGAAGTTTGAAATCATTACATCGCACGGGGTTTTATCGCAGAATGTGCTGTCAAAATTGCCACTCGGGTTGTCTGGGTCGAAACCCTTGCATGACAGGTAGCAGAACGGTGAGTGCCCGCTGTTGCGCGGCACGGTGTAGAAGGATGCGAATGTCATCGAGGATGCGGCGAGCTTGGAGAACTCCTTTCCGCACCTGTCCGAGCCGTCGTCCCCGCTTGAGCAGTCTTTGGATGAGTTATATTTCACGCTCCATACGCCGTTCGGAAAGTCAGTGTTGGGGAATTCGTATGTTTCAAGCGTGTAGCCAAAGCCGTACGGAATTATGCCTATCTTCCCGTTTTTCCAGCCGCCTGCCACGTCCTTCATTATTTTGGCTGTTTGGCCGCTGCCGCCGACCACCTGCTCAAGATAGGTGCCGGACGCGGGATTGTCAGACGTTGTGGCAAGAACGTAGAGCGTGTCGTGTGCGAGCTGGTGCGCCTGCTCCAATGAAGGGTAGAATGCCTTGGGTGTGCCGATGGTGAATACGAGAAGGCTGATCGTGAGCATTACCAGTATGAACGCCACGAATGCGTCTAGAGAGAAGATGAAACCCCTGTGCTGCATGCTCCCAATTACGGCGCCAGAGTATTAAAATGATGGGGACGGCTTTCGCTAAAGAAAGTAGAGTGCGGCCGCCGGGATTTGAACCCGGGTTACGAGATTTGTGCGGCCAATTCCGCATAAATCAGCACATCAGCCTTGGCAACCTCGAGTCCTACCAGGCTAGACTACAGCCGCATTATTTTCAAAAACCGCTGCTTACAGCCCTTCAAAAAATACCGTTTAGGCGAGTAGGAAGTACGCGCAGGAGAACGTGTCTCCAAGCCCGACCGTTTCGACTGGCGAGGCTACAAAGTCCCCGTTTGCCTCTACTAAATCCGCATCTGACGCGAACTTCCCCGTCGCAGCCTTGTATGAAGCGCACCTTTTTGCGAATTCGAGCGCGGCTGCATTCAGACGGCTTTCCGGATAAACCGACTGCTTTTCAGGCGTGTGGAGGATAATTGTGGCGCCAGTCTCAGATGCGAGCTCTTCTGGCTCCGCGCCCATTTGCGCAAGCTCCAGGTCGTTAAGCCCGATCATGGATGCAAGAGGGAGAATTTGCGCTCTTGTGGCATCCATTACCTCGGGCATCTGGAATTCGCCGAGTTCCACAAATACCTGCAAGGCAGGGTTCTTTGCCTTCCATTCGCGCACTACCTGTGCGAACTTGCCCACCCTGCTTTGGGTTTTAATCAAATGGAATCCGCCGAGGAATGCTTTTGTTATACCAGGCAGTTCTTTCCCTATGTTAAAGCAGAAATTGTCCTCAGGGTGCATTGGGAAAGGGTCGTATGATGCGATGAAGCGGATGTGGTTTTCCTTGTTCTCGAGGACAAAATGGTGCCCGGACTTTATGTGCGACGTGTGGCCTGTCGCAGGCGCGAAGCCTTTTTCGTTTGCGATCATTATGTTTTCAGGGTGCGCGAATTTCTTGCAGAGCTCCTCGTTCGGGTAATTTGTGTGCAGGAAGCTTTTCACGCCGAGCGCGGATGCCATCTGCGCCCCGTTCCCAGCCTGCCCGCCGACGACGGTTTTGTCGAATTTCATTTTCTTCAGGAAGAACTCGCAGGCGCGTATGTCTATTGCCACTTCCTTTTGCATGCCGTATGCGAAGGACTCGGATATTTGCCCGGAAAGTATTGGCGAGAACTCCTCTATTGCGGCAAGATCCTCGTCGCTGGCGTATTTCACGTAGTCAAGGTTCGCATTGAAGGCGAAGATTGCGGATGACGGAAGGTTCATAATGCGGCTGCCGGGATTTGAACCCGGGTCTCGAGCTTGGGAAGCTCAGATCCTACCAGGCTGGACTACAGCCGCACGACTGTACTGTCGGTTGTTGTGGAAACGATTTATTAAAACTGCTATTCCGAATAGCGCATATGAAACACGTGCATGTCGCAGCGCTCGAGACTGACGCCGAGCTTGCCAAGAAAATCGGCAAGAAGGCAGGTGAAACCGACTTTACCATTTACAACTGCAAGGAAGGGGACGCAGTAATCTCGATCTACCACCCTTCGAAGTACCCAGACAAAATACAGCCGTTGCTCTACTCGCTTTACCTATGCGACGTTGCCTACATCCGCCCCATGCAAATTGACAAATTTGTTGGCGAAATGATTGTCGCGTGTGCCGTGTTTGGCAGGAAACTCATTGTCATTGTGGACA
>JAPLWZ010000007.1 GCA_026396335.1 Microcaldota archaeon
TCCTTCAAAATTGCAGGGCGCATCTATTGCAGCTCAAGAGCACAAGCACGCGATTTACAGCATAATTTCATCCGGCCTTCCGCCGCATGTTGCAGAAAGGGAGGAGAAGAAACTGGAGCATGCGCTGCGGGATTTCAAGGTAAAGGGCGCAAGCCACACCAGCCATGCTGCGTGCGCAGGGAACGCAGTGACTGTTTGGAGCAATCATATGGGCGCATCCTCGCTTGGCGAGAGTGGAAAGCCTGCGGAAAAGGTCGCAGGCGAAGCTGCGGATGCGCTGCTTGCGGAAATTGCAACTGGTGCTGCAGTGGATTCGCACCTTGCAGACCAATTGTTCATTTATGCTGCGCTTGCCGAGGGGAAGAGCGCATTCACAACAAACAAATTCACCGCCCACCTCACCACAAACGCGGAAGTGCTGCGGCTCCTGACAGGAAGGAATATTATACTTAGAGACGACAGGGAAGTATTAGTGGAATAACGATCTACATGGCACAAAAAGCAAACATCGCGCTCCTTGATTTCGCAGGCGTTGCGCTTGCAGTGGTGATGGGGCTGATTGTCGCGCTCTTCGGAACGCCGGCATTCCTTGCCCTGCTGCTCCTCTTTCTCGCGATTTCCGTGATTGTCACAAAGTACGGCTACGAAAAAAAGCGCGAGATGGGGCTTTACGAGCACGAGCGCAGCTGGGAAAACGTGCTTGCAAACGGATTGGTCCCGACTATTTGCGCTGTGCTTAACCCGGTGATAGGCTGGGGGCCCTATGTCGGCGCGCTTGCGGCAATAACGGCGGACAAATTCGCAAGCGAGCTTGGCGTGCTCGGTGGGGAGCCGATCAATTTGCTGAACTTCAAGAAATGCAAACGCGGCACCAACGGGGCAATAACCATGTTTGGCACGCTCATGTCGCTTGACGCGGGCTTGCTGATAGGCATTGCGACATTCTTCCTGATCCCAGGGCTTGATCTTTGGAGAGTTGTCGCAATCGGGTTCATTGGATTCGCTGGCAGCATGGTGGATTCCATTGTCGGCGTGCTAGAGGAGCGGGGAATAGGCAACAAGGCTACGACAAACGCAATTTGCGCGCTCTTCGGCGCGATTGCCGGGCTTGCATTTCTGTAGGTGATTGATTTGGCTTCGGCTTACAAGCTAAATGGGAAAACCTTTTCTGAAGGCGCAAAGGAAGCAAAAATGCCTGATTACGCGCAGCTCGTCCAGAGCTACAAAAATTCTTCCGAGCGCGAGCCCATTATGTTAAATTGAAGAAGCTTGGGAAATGTTTTGACGGTAACGGAGACAATGCTGAAGGGTATGCGAGCATTATTCTTTCCAATATGCACACCTATGAATCGAGGCGGAAGGCAGGAACACTAGGCAGTACCATAACGAACTTTTTCAAGAAAAACGGAATTACACTCCCTGAAGGTGCGCTCAAGCCAGAAGACATGAAGAGTTATGCGGCATACGACCTGATGGTACTGCTGGGAATTGTTGACTTATATGTCCGCGGCAACAATCTCGGCAAACCTCCGAAGGAGATTATAGACTTGATGGGTGAGCTGGCTGCGGGCCTGCAAGAGGGAAAAAGCATTCTTGAACAGTTTCCAAGGCTCGTGATCGGCCTTGTGGAAGCCATACCCAAGCTTGCGCTGAAGGTATTCGACTATGGCGAGATGGCAATTGACCTTCCGAAAATAATCGGCATGCTGAAGGACTCATCCGCTTCATGGTACGAGATGAAATTCGCAGTAATAAAGGGGATTGAAGGAAACGAGGAAGGCTACTTTTAGTTTTTAGTATTTCACGCTGAAAGACGCAAACGACAGCTTTTTGATTTCCTTCCTTTCTGTTTCTTCCAATTTTTCAACGTGAATGCCGAATTGCATTTGCGGGAGCATGCGGCGCTTGAACTCCGCTATTTTTTCTTCCGTGCCTTCTGCAACTATTTCCACCGTGCCTTCGGGAAGGTTTTTCGCGTAGCCGACAAGCGAGAGAAAGGAGCCTATCCTGCAGGCAAAATTCCGGAAGCCCACG
>JAPLWZ010000088.1 GCA_026396335.1 Microcaldota archaeon
CTTTACAAAGCAGCCGTTCAGCATGGCGCCGCCTGCAGCGGTGCGCGTGTCCTGTGGAAGCAAGGCGTTGTCTGCCGTAGCTTTGAGAGTGGAGAGTATGCCTGAGAGGAAATTGGAGGTGAACTGCGCGGTCTTGTGGTTCATGCCTGCCTGAAGCGCTGATATTGCCTGATCCTTGAGGTATGCATCTGGTTCGGCTGCGAGGTAATTTGATACTGAAGTTAGCGTGGACTGGAGGTCGTTAAGCGCTAGGTCCGGTCGGAAATCGATGAAGTTTTGCAGGATGGTTTTTAGGTAGAAAAGCGCACCCTGGCGCACGTTGAAGCTGGTTGACGAGAGAGCTGATGTGAGCAGGTCCATGCCCTTTTTCATGTCCTGGCTTGTTATCGCGGCATTGTATTCTGGCCTGAAAAGAGTGCCCATGAACCCTATTGAGTAGGTCATTGCGTATTCGAAGCCGCTGTTCATCGCAATCCTTGCTGTTTCAAGCCCGATTCTTACGTCTTCGTTGTCTATGAGTGCCGGAAGGCCCCTGCCGAACATCTGTTCAAATGCAAGCATGCCGGATGAGCAGGCGTCCTGGTTGCTTGGATTGGCTGCGACGAATGTGCCGATTGTTTGCATGCAGGCTTTGACCTGTGCCGCGCTCATGTTTGCTTCCTGAGATTCGCTGAATACGGAAGTCAGGACCCCCAGTGCGTTGGCTTTCAGTGACGTTGGGCTGTTTGGGTCTGGAAGAAGCGTTTGCAGCATGCCAAGAACCGTGCCGAACTGCTCCTGCGTGTTTGTGAAGTTTGCTCGGTCGAAAACCTGGTTCATCGGCTGGAGCGCCGCAGTGCGGATGCTTATGTTCTCCTGCCCGTCTGTCACTAGAGAAGAGAGCGAGATAAGTGTGGAGTCTGCGTCAGATGTGATGAGGTTTGCAGGCGAGGTAAAGATGTCCCCTGTTGTTGCGCAGCCTGATGAAAGCAGCGGTGCGCCGAGCCCGTGGTTGTTCAGGACGAAACCGTTTATTGTGGAAAGCGTTTGCGATATGTCATCCCTTGTGAGCGTGCTGCCTTGATTCAGGTATATCTGGCTGATTCCTCCAAGCGCCGTAATTTTCTGCTGCTCTGTTGCTGACGGGCTGCGAAGCGTTTGGAGGTATTGCTGAAGCTCCTGGTTTTCAATAACGTAGCGGAGATTGAAGTTTGGCGCTGTTTCCTTGCCAGTGCTGATTTTTTCGTTCACGGACTTTTCAAGCCTCTTAAGTTTCGCATCAGAGTAGGATTCGACAAGCGCGTTCATCTTGTTGAACGTCCTTGAGCCAAGCTGGCTCTGCGCCTCATCCTTCTTTTCAATAGCAACATTCTGCTTAACTGCGTCTGCGTGGGTCACCAATCAAATCACTTTCAATTTTACTTCGTGTTTGCCCCCTCTAGCTCTTTCACCGTGTTCTCCAGTTTCTTGCCAATCGTGAGCGCTATGAGCTGGCTGAGAGGCTACTTCGCATGTGTAACCTGCTGGCTGGGATGTGTGCTGTCTGCCTGTAGTCGCATATGGTAGTAAGTGTTGTCTATAGTATAAAAAGGTAGGCTTTTTGGGGGGAAAAAAGAAAAATAAAAAAGAAGGAATCAGGCCGTTTCAGCGCTGGTAATTATCGTCCTGATAAATCCTGTCGAGTGCCCTTCCAGCTCAAATTAAATCCTTTCCCCTCTCTAACAGGCACTATGGCATGGAAAATTGACGAAATCGACCGGAAAATACTGGAAATGCTGCGCGAAAGCGCAAACATATCGAACGAAAAGCTCGGGAAGAAAGTGGGGCTCTCTGAGCCTGCGGCGAGAAGGCGGGTGAGCAACCTCGTCTCGCGCGGGGTGATAAAGCGCTTCACCATCGACGTTGAGGAGGGCGGCGGCGTCTCCGCTCTCGTATTTATCGCAACCTCGCCGCACGTAAACACTAGCAAGATGATCTCCTCGCTTTCCCGCGAGCCGGGTATAGGCGCCATCTGGGAGTTATCCGGCGACATAGACGTTGCAGTGACGCTTTTCGCGCCAGACATAAACGGGCTCAACAAGAGGATTGATGAAATCCGCAACATGGACGGAATCAGGAAAACGAATCTCTCAGTGATACTCAAGAAGTGGAGATGAATTTTCCCCTCAGTAGGTCGGCAGCCAGAGCACAACGTGCTCGCGCGTGATTGTGGAAACGTCGCAGTCGTAGCACTTTTCCGAGAAGATCCGCCTGAATCCGTTCATTATTTCCTGCAGCTCTGCCCCTCCCTTGACGAATATCTCTATGACAAGGTCGTACTTGCCCACCACCTCGAATGCGAACAGGCACTTGTCAGTGGCATCGAAGTAGTTGATCATCCTCTGTTTTGCCGACGGGTCGACAAGGGAGATGTTCAGCTGGATGAATTCCAGCCCGACCTCCTCCCAGTTGACTGCGACCGCATAGCCCAGTATTACCCCGTCCTTCTGCAGCCTTTTCAGGCGGTAGCTCACCACTGACGGGTCCAGCCCGGCTGCTTTTGCCATGTCTATTATCGGGAGCCGGGCATTGCGGGTGATGGAATGCATGATTTTCAGGTCAGCAGCATCAACGTCTGCCATCGGCGCGGAAAGCGAGAAGCGGCGGTCGGTCTTCCTGTTCCCGTTGTAGAAGAACCTCTGGTTGAGCCTGTGGGTGCACAGGAAAACCACTATCTCCTTCTCCTGCACATAGTGGCCGTAGGATTTCATGAAGGGGTGCAAAAAATCAGTCAGCTCGCGCGGGTCTTTTATCATGAGCACCACCACGCAGTCGTAGTGCCCTTCCATCTCGGCAAGGTAAATCAGGTTCTTCTGCGCCTTTATGTGCGCCATTATCCCCTCTTCCTTCTCAGGCGCGATGTTCCTGAACTTCAGGTATATCTTGTAAAAGTGCGCTCCCATCCTGGTGATGTCGAAGATGGTGTAGAAGTTGCTCACCACATGGTTTTTCACCAGCCTCCTGAGGCGGAAGGCGGCGGTTTCCCTGCTCACGTGCAGCCTCCCGGCCAGTTCCGATATGGGCTGGCGCGCGTCCAGATCGAGCTCGTAAAGTATCTTCCGGTCAAGAAGGTCTAATTTTTGCATATATATTGCCAAACAAAGATATTTTTTAAAGTTTTTAATGTTTTTGGCAATATTTTGACAAGAGTTTTAATATACTTAGTTTGAGCATTTTGTAAAACATGGGGAGCAGCTGCCTCTTTGGCAGGGCAGCGTGGCTACGGCAGGGGGCTCTTTGTTCCAAATGAAACCTTTTGCCGCATTTGCATCATATAATTTAAATAAAAAAAAATTTACTGTGTGCCCATGAAAATAGGAATCTGCTACACTGTGGTCTCGGAAGAGAACAAGATGATCTTCGAGGCCGCGAAGAAAGAGGGCATTGCGCTTGAGAGGATAGTGGATGGCGAGGCAGTGCTTCCTATAGCCAATGCAATCGGGAAGAAGGAAGCAGAACTTGACGTGCTCCTGCAGCGGTCTGTCTCCTACTCGCGGGGCCTTTATCTTGCCTACTATTATGAAAAGCAGGGCACGCAGGTCATAAACTCATACCATGCGGCGAAAATATTCGGCGACAAGGCGCTCTGCTCCATAGAGCTTGCCGCATCAGGCATCCCAACCCCCAGGACCAGCGTTTCCTTCTCGCCAGAAGCTGCAACAGAGTCAGCAGAGGAAATGGGCTTTCCCATAGTGATAAAGCCAGTGATGGGCTCATGGGCGCGCATGGTGCACAGGATAAACGATTCAGATGCACTGGACATGGTGCTGGAATCGCGGGAAGAGATGGGCAACCCCTGGCAGAAAATCTATTATGTCCAGGAGCATGTCAACAAGCCAGGCAGGGACATACGCGCATTCGTGGTCGGTGGCGAAGTAATCGCGGCAATGTACCGGAATGCAACTGACAAGTCCGGCTGGGTGACAAACGCAGCAAAAGGCGCCACCACCACTCAGTGCCCTGTCACGCCCGAATTGGCGGAAATCTGCCTCAAGGCAGCCCGGATAGGCGGCGAGGGGATTTACGGGGTGGACCTTATGGAGTCCGAGCGGGGGCTTCTCGTGCACGAGGTAAATCACACCGCGGAATTCAAGTCCTGCGCAGCTGCAACTGGCGTGGACATTGCGGGAAAAATAGTGGATTATGCGATTGCTCGGGCAAAAGGATAGCAAATACGGCTAGTATTGCCATTATTCTGACTAAAATAGTGTAAAAATAGTTAATAATCGTCTATTTTCGTTAACATTTGTACGCATTTGCGCAAGAAATATAAACAGATGCACTTATATGTGCGTGCAGAAAAAAGCAGCAATAACGATTAGGAGGCATGATGAATATGGCAAATGGAGAATGCCCGGAATGCGCAGGCGCAGTAAGCCTGGCTCCAAACACAGAGGTAGGGGAGATACTCTCCTGCCCGGACTGCGGAGCCCGGCTTGAAGTGCGGTCAATCAACCCGCCTTCTCTTGTGCCAGCGCCCAAAGTGGAAGAGGACTGGGGCGAGTAAACGTAGAGGACATGCCAATGGGAAAACGGATGCAAAGAAGCTCCCTTACCCGTCCGGCGCTCCTCAAAAAAAAAAGGTCATGTTATGAGGCTTGGAATCTGCTACACGCTCGTGTCCGCCGAAAACAAGATGCTCACCGACGCCGCAAAAAAGCAGGGTGTGGAGCTTGAGAAGATTGTTGATGGCGAGGCTTTGCTTGAGGTCACGGAAGGGGCTGGAAAGCGCGAATACGATGTAATCCTCCAGCGCTCGGTCTCATACTCCCGCAGCCTTTACCTCACTTACTATTTCGAGAGGCATGGCACGCAGGTGATAAGCTCCTACAATGCCGCGCGTATCTGTGGGGACAAGATGCTCTGCTCGCTTGAGCTTGCAAAAGCAGGAGTTCCAACTCCAAGAACTTACGTGGCATTCGCCCCAGAGAGCGCAAGGCAGGCTGCAAGCAGGCTCGGCTTCCCGCTTGTAATGAAGCCTGTCATGGGCTCATGGGCCCGCATGGTGCACAGGATAAATGACAAGGATTCGCTTGACGCAGCGCTTGAGTCGCGGGAGGAAATGGGCAACCCCTGGCAGAAAGTCTATTACCTCCAGGAGCACGTGAACAAGCCAGGCAGGGACATACGCGTATTCGTAGTCGGCGATACGGCGATTGCAGGAATTTACCGTCACTCCACGGAGAAATCCGGCTGGATAACAAACACAGGGAGGGGTGGCACAGCAAGCAAGTGCGACATAACTCCGGAACTTTCAGAGATTTGCCTCAGGGCAGTAAAGACAGTCGGAGAGGGAATTTACGGCGTGGACCTCATGGAATCTGGAAACGGTCTCGTGGTGCATGAAATAAACCACACGACAGAATTCCGCAATTCAGTGGCGCCAACGGGAGTTGACATTCCAACAAAAATGATCGAGTACCTTGTAAAAAGGGCAAAGAGATAATTCTTGTTATCGAGGTAATTTCTATGGCAAAGAAAGTTGCAATCATCGGAGCATCGGGCTACACTGGCGGCGAGCTATTGCGCTGGGCGCTCATGCACTCTGAAATGGACGTATCCCAAATCACCTCTGAGCGCTTCGCAGGGCAAGCAGCCACCAAGCTCAATCCTAACTTGCGCGGTTTCACACAACTCGCATTCACGCCCGTAAAGGAACTGAAAAACGATGTTGACGCAATCTTCATCTGCACCCCGCACAAGACAGGCGCGCAGTATGTTAAGCAGTTCTTTGAAACCGGCGTGAAAATCGTAGACCTTTCCGCGGACTTCCGGCTTCACAACAAGGACACTTATGCAAAGTATTACCAAGAGCACCCGCACCCTGATCTTTTGCAGCATGCAGTTTACGGCTTGCCCGAACTCCACAGGGAGGAAATAAAGAAGGCAAAATTAGTCGCGTGCCCTGGCTGCTTGGCAACTTCAATCATTCTTCCTCTTGCCCCGCTAGTAAAGGCAAAACTCATTTCGGTAGAGGGAATAATTGCAGACTCGAAAATCGGCTCGTCGGCAGGCGGCGCAGGGTTTGACATCTCCACTCATCACCCTGAAAGGCAAGGCGGAGTTCGTTCCTACAAGCCGCACGGCCACAGGCACACTGCGGAAATAGAACAGGAACTATCTGCGATAAACGGCGCGCCAGTATCGGTCGGCATGACGCCACATGGAATTGAAATGGTGCGCGGCATAATGTCGACCGTTCACGTGCGGCAGACTGGCAAGCTCGCAGACATTGACCTTTGGAAGGCATACCGCTCATTTTTCACAGGCTCGCCATTCGTGCGCCTGGTAAAAGACCAGCAAACGCTCTACCGGTACCCTGAACCAAAGCCGGTTGTGGGCACGAATTTCGCAGACATAGGCTGGGAATTGGACCAAGAAAAAGGGAGAATCATAATCATGAGTGCAATTGACAACCTGGTGAAGGGCTCTGGCGGGCAGGCAATACAGAACTTCAACCTCATGAACGGGTTTGACGAAAAGATGGGGCTTTGGCAGCCGGGCTTCCACCCGCTGTAATTGCTATTTGTAAAGATGATCTTATGCTGGTACTCAAAATCGGCGGGAGCATGGCAGACAAGGCAGGTCCCTTAGCCATAGATATCGCCGGCATCAAAGAGCAATTCATCATTGTTCACGGCGGCGGGCCGCAGACAACTGCGCTTGAAAAGGCGACAGGCCGCGAGCCGCGCTACATCTTTTCAAAGGAAGGCTTCAAGTCCCGCTACACTGACACGGAAACGATGCAGAATTTCGTGATGGCAGTAGGCGGCGGGGTAAATGTCATGCTCGTGCAGCAGCTCCGCAAAGCAGGCGTGAATGCAGTCGGGGTTTCAGGCACAAGCGGCATAATCCACGCAAAGAGAAAGACGCTCATCTCCTACGAAAACGGCAAGGAAAAAATGATCCGCGATGATCATTCCGGAAAAATAGGGCGCATTGACATCGCCCCGCTTCGTGCGCTCCTCTCAGCTGGCTTTGTGCCAGTAGTGGCGCCAATTGCACTCGGCGAGGAATTCGAAGCGCTGAATGTTGATGGCGACCGGGCAGCAGCCGCAATCGCAGGTGCGCTCAAGGCAGAGCGGCTGATACTTTTCACTGATGTAGAAGGCTACTTCCGCAACTTCCCGCGCGACTTGGTTACAACTGCAAAAAACGCAGACATCGCGGGTTTCCAAGCAGGCGCATCAGCAGGCATGAAGCGCAAGCTGGTGGCAGCAGGCGAAGCACTAGCTGCGGGAGTAACTGAAGTAATAATGTGCTCAGGCTTGAAGGAAAAACCGGTGAGCAGCGCGC
>JAPLWZ010000138.1 GCA_026396335.1 Microcaldota archaeon
GCCTGAGAGTGCGTCCACGTCGTCGATTAGGATGAGCCGCATGCCGCCGAAAAGGGAGGATGAGTTTGCTGCATTTGAGAGAATTTGCTCCACTGATTCCGCGTCGCGAAGGTCGGATGCGTTGAACTCGAAGAGCTGCCAGTTGAATTCAGATGCCACTGCGTGCGCGAGCGCGGTTTTGCCTACGCCAGTTGGGCCATAGAGTAGGAGGGGCCTGCCTTTTGTGCCCGCCTGCCATTCTTGCGCCCATTGTTTTGCGGTTGCAAACGCCTCCGAATTCCCGATAAGCTCGGAAAGCGCGGAGGGGTTTCTCTGAGATAAAATCATCGTAAAATATGTGGTGAGCAGAGTTTATAAACTTGGCTCGACGGAATAATGCCATGCTTATCGGCGTGGTGGGGGCACCTAACAAAGGCAAAAGCACTTTCTTTTCTGCTGCTACACTAGTTGATGCCGCGATTGCGAATTATCCATTTACTACGATTAATCCGAACAGGGGAGTGACATATGTCAGGACGCCCTGCCCGCATGTTGCTTTCGGCTTGCCGAAGTGCGACCCGAAGAACAGCAGGTGTGTGGATGGCATGCGGTTGGTGCCGATTAACATCATCGACGTTGCCGGATTGGTGCCTGGCGCGCACGAAGGGAAGGGGCTGGGAAATAAGTTCCTTGACAACCTGAGGGAGGCAGATGCGCTGATTCAAGTGGTGGATGGCACAGGCAAGACTGATTTGCAGGGAAACCCGTGCGATTCGTGCGACCCGATTGCTGAAACCGGATTTCTGAACGACGAGGTCGCGTACTGGCTTGCAGATATCATGCTCCGTGGAGAGGGGAAGCCCCATGGCGGCATGGCGCACGGCACTGGCTCGCCTGGAAGTGCGGCCGTCAGCAGCGGAGTTCATGAGATGGCCAAGAGGCTTTCCGGCCTTAAAATAGACGAAACGATGCTGCTTCACGCTGCGGGCGAGTGTGGGCTGGATATCGCTGCAGGCGTGCCAAATGAGGAAGGCGCACTGTCGCTTGCGCGCGCGGTGCTGAAGGTGAGAATGCCAATTGTTGTCGCATTCAACAAAATGGATGCCACGGGCGCAAGAGAGAATTTCGAGAAAGTTAATGGCAATGAGGAAGCTGAAGAGGATACGGTGGGAAAAATATTCCCCTGCAGCGCTGCGATTGAACTTGCGCTCCGCAAGGCGGCAGACCACCATTTGATTGATTATGTGCCAGGCGGCAAGAAATTCGGCGTGATTGGGTCGCCTGATGAAAAACAGAAGGAGGCGCTTGTCAAGATGGCTGCGTTTGTTTTTGCAAATGGCGGCAGCGGAGTGCAGGAAATAATCGATTATGTTGTTTACAAGAAACTCAAAGGCATTGTCGTTTTCCCAGTGGAAGACGAACATAAGTTTACGAATCATAAAGGAGAGGTGCTGCCGGACGCATTCCTTGTGCCGCAGGGGACTACTGTGCACCAGTTGGCTGGCATGGTGCACACCGACCTGGCGAATAAATTCATCGGCGCAGTGGATGTGAAAAGAAAGATGCGCGTCGGGGCAGACCACGCGCTTGCAAACGGCGATGTGATAAAGATAGTCGCCGGGCGTTAGCGGGACCCGGTTCATGGCAGTGTGTTTTGGCAGGCAGTACGCCTTGCAATATGGGTGCGGATTAAAACGTTTCTCTTTATAGACGAACAAATTGATGATTGGCTTAGGGGTGTAACTATGGCAGACAAAACAAAAGAAGTGAAAGAGGCTAAAAAAGCTGAGAACGCCGGAAAGAACAGCATGAATATGCTCATAGCCGCGGCCGCGATTATTGTTGTTTTAGTTGCTGCATATTTCTACTTCAATCCGGCAGGCAGTGCCCCCCCGAATGGAACGCCGCCGGTGCAAATCAACCAGATGGATACGCAGGCTGCAAAGATCATGCTCGCATCTTTTGACAAGGGCGCGGCACTCCAGAAGTACACTGCCGCGTACTCCACTACAGACAGCGGCGGAACGATATTGTATGATCTCGTAAAGAATGAGACTAACTCATGGGTGCATGTGACTGGGAACTTTGGAAGCCTTCAGGGATTCTTTGGCAAGGACAATAAGACTGACACAGTTTGCCTCACTTACAATAAGATGACCCGCTGCGCAATCGCAGGCGACAACCAGCAGGCCCAGGCAATGGCTTCGAACCTGAAAGTGCTTTTGCTGAATCAGAAGGCGTACACAGACCAGAAAGCACAGACATTAAAGCTCATCAGGGGCGGTGTGATAACGTTTGACCCGAAGGTGTCAGATGAAACAGTCGGCCAATTCAGCACACAGAAGATAACTTACATGCTCAATTACCGAAATCTCACAGTCAAGCAGATCCAGGACATGGCATTGCCGAATGACCCGACATTGTTCTCTGCAGAGAACTGGCAAGTGAGCTTCTGGGTAGACAAGGCAAGCGGCATGGTGGTGAAAAGCAAAATGGGCTACACCATCAGCTCCGACCAGTTTTATTACGAGACCGAGCACACAAAACTAGACGTGAACGCTGCAAGCGTACCTGAAGTGAAGGATGCGCTGATTTCCACAGCTGCATTTGTAGAGTTCTACAAGAGTTCGCAGGCAGATTATTCCGCGATACTTACGTGCCAATCTGCGCCTGCTGCCCAGGCAGATGGCTGTTACAAGTCAGTTGCAACGGACAGGAGGGATTCATCGCTTTGCAAGAAAATAAAGGCACAAACAGAGTTTGAAGCCTGCACATTGATTGTGGCAGAGGCAACGGCACAAAGCTCGCTTTGCAGCAATCTGACACTTTATTCTGATGACTGCTACATCGCAGTGGCGGGAAAAACCGGCGATTTCGGGCTGTGCCAGAATGTCAAGAACCAGAGCCTGTTGAATGCGTGCTCGCAGGCTGCGACTGAAGGGAAGAAGGCTGCGGACGCCGCTGCCGCAGCAAAACAGGCGTTGGAAAATTCCAAAAACTGCGCAATTAACGCGGATTGCAAGACGGCTGGCAATGTACAGCAATATTGTGTGCCGATGAACAGTAATTTGACCTATGGGATAGACAACTCGCCACAGGCCAAATGCCTCAAGAACATTCCGTGCGGCTGCCAGAGCGGATTCTGCGGTTTTGCAAAGAATGAAACTTACTATAAGTGCGTGAATGATGTTGAAGATGCGGCACTGCAGCAGTTCATAGAAAATGAGACGAAGAAGGCCAACCCCGCAGTCAATCTGACAAATTCCACAAATATGAGCAAGTAGGAAAAAAGAAGCGGGCCCAGTGGGATTCGAACCCACGACACATGGATTTCCAGCAGGATTGGCAGGAAATGCCACTGCCTGATAAGAGTCCATTGCTCTACCAAGCTGAGCTATGGGCCCGCGAAATTTGCTTTTAATGAGAAGGATATAAAAGTTCACCGCTCTAGGAAGAGCCGCTGGTACCATGGCTAAGAATTCTAAAAACCTGGAAAAAAAACTCGCTGAGATAAATGCGCCAGTCAAGGCGGGAATTGCCGCGCTTCTTGAGGGTAAGAAGGAACCTACAGAAGTGTACGGGCTTCTATCGGAATTCTTCTCGAGAAAGGGAAAGTCGCTGCGGCCGGCGCTTTGCATTGAGTGCTGCAAGGCGGTTGGGGGAAGGCCAGAGGAGGCGCTGCAGGCTGCTGTCGCAATTGAATTGTTCCATAATTTTACGCTTATTCACGACGACATTGAGGATGGCTCGCTGATGCGCAGGGGAACTCCTTGCCTGCATGTGAAATACGGGCTGCCGCTTGCCTTAAATGCCGGTGACGGGCTCTTTATGATGGTCTGGCAGGCAGCACAGAAAATTGAGGGCCCGAAGCGCGAGCGGGTGATTTCCCTCTTGCTTTCCTCATTCACAAAGGTGCTTGAGGGCCAGGCCGCGGAACTTGGCTGGTACTACAAGAACAAGTGGGATGTGACTGAACCGGAATATTATCGCGTTATTGAGGGAAAGACAGGCGCGCTCATCGCCGCTTCCTGTGAGGCTGGCGCGATTCTCGGCAACGCGGATGAGGAGACCTGCAAGCAGATGTCGGGTTTTGGAATGGATTTGGGATTGGGATTCCAGATTATCGATGATGTTTTGAATATTGTTGGAGATGAGAGCAAATACGGCAAGGAGATTGGAGGGGACATACAGGAGGGGAAACGGACGCTCATCACAATCTGGGCGCTTCGCACGCTACCAGCCGTGAAAAAAGCCAAGTTAGAGCTTATTTTGAAGAAGAAGAAAAAATCAGCAATGGAGATTCGTGCTGCGATAACGCTCATCAAGGAGTCGGGCGCGCCGGAAGAGGTTATGAAAGTCGCAGAAAGCCTCGTGGACCGGGCAATCGGGCGGTTGGATGTGCTTCCTGACGGCGAGGAGAAGAAAACCCTTTGCGCGCTTGCGAATTATGTCACAAGAAGGCAGAAGTAAGGCGGCGGAACGTCAGTTTTTTAAATTCAAACCGAGTAGAAGCCAACTATCGGCAAAGAAAGGTGATATTTATGACGGTAAAGGTAAGCAAAATCTACGGAATGGACATCTACACAGACGGCGGCAAGTTCCTCGGGCGCGTGCAGGAGATCCTTCTTGACCTTGAAAAGGGTGAAGTGATCCGCCTGACAATGGAACCCCTGAACTCTGTGTCCAAGGACGAGGCAAAGAGAATCCTCCGCGACAAGAGCGTGCTTTACAAGAGCGTAAAGTCAGTTGAGGATGTAGTTGTCGTGACAAAGGGCGCCTCATCTGCAGCTGGCCTTGAAGCTTGAGTTGCCTTTTTCTTTATTTTCTCTTTTTTTTCGTTTTTATTTTGTTTTTTTACTCTTGAGTGGCAGCACTGCCTGAATTAGCCACCCCACCCAGGGGTGGAGTTCCGCTATTCCAGTGTTTGATTTTTGTCTGTTTTTCGGCGTTTTACCTCGATTTTTGTGATTTTGTTTGTTTTTTGTTGATAAAAAAATTAGAACTGTTGTAACCATAGTTACATATATATAAAATACATAAAATTCAATAATAATAGTGGAAGTATGGGGGTCTTGGGCGGGAGGGTAGAGGTAAAATTAGAAGTTCTTAAAAAATAAAAATAGCGGGAGATGGATTTGAACCATCGATCTCTGGGTTATGAGCCCAGCGGGCACTCCAAACTACCCTATCCCGCTATTGTTTCCTCTCTATGAAAAGTCGTGAATAAAAAGGTGCCTATTTTTCTCCTCAGGGCTGCACAGGGCCGCGAGGGCGGTTCTTTTCGAAAAATTCCAAATCAGAGCCGCAGTTGCCGCATTTGAATTGCGCATCGGCCGCGTCTTCAAACTTCACTGCCTTGGCGGGGCTGCAGTTCGCGCAAACGTAATTTTCCCCCTCTGGCGCCATAACTGCTTCAGGTTCGCGTTCCTGGCCGAACTTCACACCGAATTCATTTAATTTCTCCTCACTCATCTTCCAAATATATGAATACCAGCCGCTGTCCTTGTCCCGCACTCTTGTGTATGAAAACAATCCGTGCGAATGTAATCTATTGAGCACCACGCGGACATCAGACGCCTTTATCCCGGTCTTTTTCGAAAGCTCCTCATCTGACATGTCCTTGTCAAACTCACGAATGATGTCAATTGTATTTTCGCCGCCCATTTCGATAAGGAGCTGCCTTGCCGGGGCATTTGAAAGCACCGAGCCGCGGACAACTTTCGAGTAGGATTCCTTTTTTACGCGGATGTCCGGCCTGTTGGTTTTAGGGACCCTTCTTTTTGCAAATGCTGGCGATGAAAATCTTTTTTTGGAAGAAGAATGATATTTTGCCGCCGAAGAATGAGGTGCTGCCTTCGGGTGAGCCTTTACTGCACGAGACGTTGAACTGGATTTCTTGGTTTTTTTCATGTGGCGCCCAGTGAAAAATACGACCGACCATTTATATATGCCTTCAGTCGTTTTCTACACGTTGCACGATCTTGCCGCACTTATTTGGCGTTATTTTGAGCTTTCCACTGAATTTTTTCTTCAATTCCTTGCCTGCAAAGAACCTATCCAGGAAAAGCGCAAGCGCAGCAACCTCGGAATGGGGTTGGTTTGCGACGGACAAATTCATGTCTGCCATATGATACGCTTCAGTAGGAACTTTTCCCGCGCCGATTATCACGACGACGTTCTTCTTTGACGACGCCATTTTCTTCGCGCCTTCCTGGAAATCCGTGCCGTACATCGTGAGGTGCACCACTTTCCAGCCGTTTGCTTTCCTCTCCCTCAAAAATTTCTTCCATTCTCGTTCGTATTTAACCGTAAAGTCGCCGCCCCAAATGTCCCGCACGCGCGCAGTTCCATCAAGCACCGACTGGTCCTCATCGCCGCAAAGCACGCCTTCGCTCGCGCCAAGCGCACGCGCCACCAGGAAAACATGAGTGGTAATTCTCTGGTCCCTTCCAACACGGTGCCCGAGCCTGAGCACACAAATTTTTCCCATATTTTGTTTTCTTACCAGTCACACTTTAAAACCCAAGTTCCAAATCCATCTGATGAAAAACAACCAAGGCACTGCGCCGCCGCCTATCTCTCCAACCGCTTCACTACGACGGCGGGTAGTTGTTGACACAAACTTCCTCCTGATGCCGTACGAATACGGGATAGATTTGCCAACCGAACTGACGCGGATAGTGCACGCGCCGATAACCCTGGTCATCTCCTCGGGCACCGAACGCGAGCTTGATACGCTTGCAGGCAGGACCGGGCGCCGTGCAACCGCTGCGCGCTTCATACTCCAAAACATGGCGCTTCTCAAATCAAAATTCCCCATAGAAATAATCCCTTCCACCGGCGAAGTTGATGAGTGGATTATTAAATTTGCGCGAAATAACGTGGTAACTGTCGCAACCAACGACGTTCGGTTGCGGAAAAGATTGCTCGGCATGGGAGTGCCGGTAATCGTGATGAAGGGCAAATCCAAGCTGGATTTTGTTTGAGTCCCACTCGCAGAAGAAAGTCTTACGCTATAATTGAGGTGATTTGATTGGTAGCATTAGAGATGTCCGAAGCACTGCTGTACCTTCCGATTGCGCTTGCAATCATCGGCATAATTTACGGCGCGTATCTCGCAACCGGGATTTTCAAGCGGAGCGAGGGCACGGAAAAAATGAAGAAAATTTCCGGCGCAATACGCACTGGTGCTGATGCATACCTAAAGCGCCAATTCATGACCATCATTGTTTTCGTAGTAATCCTCTTCGCAGCGATTTACTACGTGCTTGGGCAGTCAACTGCAATCGCGTTCCTTATTGGTGCGCTTGCCTCCGGGCTTACGGGGTATTTCGGAATGTACATATCTGTACGCTCAAACGCGCGCGCGGCACAAGCCTCTCTTACTTCAATGCAGGATGCGCTCGCAGTCCCCTTCTCGGCAGGAGTGGTTAACGGCGCACTCGTATCTGGCATTGGCCTTCTTGGCGTATCAATCGTATTTGTAGGCGCATACCTCACATTCGGCTCAAATAGCGCGGCAATCGGCGAAGCAGGCAAAGCGCTCATCGGCTTTGGCTTTGGCGCAAACCTTCTCGCACTCTTCATGAGGGTAGGCGGCGGCATCTTCACAAAAGCGGCAGAT
>JAPLWZ010000153.1 GCA_026396335.1 Microcaldota archaeon
TGGCTTCCTTCCGGATGTCATTTTCCAGTTCCGAATCAATATGGCACAACAAACGACTCTTCATTTTACCACCTGATAGCGTGTGTCATCGACCGGTATATAAAACCTTCCACTATAATACAATGAGATGTGGTTGGTTTATGGATGCGAACGAGATAAGCGCGATGGAGAATAGCAAACTCTGCTTTCGAATACTCCTAAGGCTAAACAGCGAAAAGCCCCTGAGAACTGCCGATATCTGCGAGAAGCTAGGTGTGAAAAGCAAGACTCGCGTGGCAGGTGCCCTGGGTTCCCTTCGAAAATATGGCATCGTGCGCGCAAAAAGGCGTTCTTCTAAACTCAAAAACCCCGGCACACCCCAGGTGGAATATGCGGAGATGTGGAAAGATGCTGATGAAGAGGGCGATTTGACAGGCAAAACGATGGGGTACGTTCTAGATATTGGCGTGTTGACGCTCTATTTGGCACTAGACCACCTAAGCGATTTTGAAAAGATAAAGACAGATGTTCCGAAACGTTCTCCTAACAAGCAATTCGAGCCATTGGAAACGCACTCTGCCAACTTTTTGAAAGTAGCCGGGCGGGTCAAGACTCTACCACAAGCACCCGAAAATTACGGGCTATAACTTCGCTATCTTTCAGGAAAGAAGAACCAGAGTCCACACACCAAGAAAATACTAGAAGAATACTTGGCTCGATATCTGCGCACCAAAGCACTCGTGCGTCACTGGAAGGATGATTTTGAGAAGCCCACTAATGGAGGTTGATTTTATGGTACGCCCAATAACAGAGCAGCACAAGGTCCGGGTGAACGTGACTTTGGATAAAAGTGTGTATAATAACGCCCAAATGCAGGGTCTGAACATCTCCCGGGCATGCAATGCCTTTTTAGCAGTTTATTCACATAACGGCGTGCCGGTAGAACAAGCCGACACTTGGGCCCGTAGTCGAATGGTTAAGACGTCGCTCTTACACAGCGAAGATTCGGAGTTCGATTCTCCGCGGGCCCACTTTTTTCTTCTTAATTTTCAGGCGGAACCTGCGGGCTTGCTGGCAGCGTGAAAACTGTTTCGTCTACACTATAGTCAATACTGGTCAGGTATTCCACGTGCGTCTGCGACTGGCTCACATTGTACTCGTCCCACGCAAGCACTCGCCTGTCGGTGAGGCACACCTTCCTCTTTGATGCAACAGTATAGGGAAGAAGATAGCACTCGCCTTGCGTATTGCCTATGTCCACGCTCCCAAGCTCGGTCCCGGAAGTTACGTCTGGCGTGTCGGCAATCCCGCCCAAATTCTCCTTTTCTATCTGCGCGCGTATCTCATAGCACGCGGTCTTTCCCCCTATATTCGAGCACGAGTAGCCGACGCCCATCAAAAAGTAAAGCGAAACGGTTGCGCCTGGCGCTATCTCGATATCCACTCTCGCCCGGTTGTCCGACCTCCAAACTGTTTTCGTGAATGATTCTTTCCCATCGCTCACTGCGTAGTGCGCGGTATAGGGGACGGCAGCCTGCGAAAGCAGGAACGCAGTCGGCGGGCTGGACGGAAGAGGGCTTTGCTGCTCAGGTTGCGAAACAATCCCAGCACAGCCTGCAAAAACCAGGGCAGCCAAAATAACCGCAATCGCATTTCTCATGGCTGCCCTTTCCGCACTTACCTATATTATTCTTTCAATCCAATTCCCCATCATGTACCTTCGCATACATTCCTCGCCTCAAGGGGAAGTAATCGCGCTTTGCGACGCAGAGCTCATCGGCAGGAAACTCGCACAGGGAAATCTTCTCCTGGACTTAGGAAAATACGCGGACTTTTACATGGGGGAAAAAGTGACTGTAGCATCTGCGGCAAAGGCGCTCAAAGGCGCGGTGAATATCAACCTCGTAGGAAAAAAATCCCTGTCTGCAGCGGCAAAAGCAGGCTTGGATGTGTCACACTCAATCTCGATTTCCGGCGTGCCGCACCTGCAGGCGTACAAAATCTAGCTAATGCGAAAGCTCCTTCTACTTCGATTGTCGAAGATGCCCTAATATAAGTTTTACATCCGCCACTCTTTTGGAGAGTGAGGCAATGAAACAAATTACCATAGTCGCAGATGACAAAGTCGGGCTTCTCGCAGACATTTCCTACATACTTGGCAAGGCGCGCGTAAACATCGACGCAATTTCGGTCGAGGTTCACGGTGGCAAGGCAATCATCTCGCTCACATTCAAGGACGACAAGAAGGCAATCTCCCTGCTCGCGAACATAAACGTGGAAAGCCTGTACCTGCTTTCAAGGCACGGCGGCTTTTCGCTTGACGCAGTGACTGTTTCAAATCCAAAGAAGGCGGCGAAAGTGCTTGCAGATTACCTGGTAAAAGGCGAATGACCGTCCGAGTGCGGATTTGTTCCATTTGCTGCAATAACCGTTTAATGAACCAGCGGCAATCAATACCTGTATTAGTGGGGTGATTCGGATGAAGGAAATAACCGTAGTTGGCGAAGACAAAGTCGGAGTCATCGCAGACATCTCCTACATACTTGGCAAGGCGCACGTAAATATCGAATCAGTTGTCGCAAGCACAATGGAAGGCAAAGCAATCATCACCCTGATGCTGAAAGACGAAAAAAAGGCAGCCGAGCTTCTCAAGAACAACGGCTACAAGGTGCTTGAGTCGGAAATATTCGTCGTGAAGCTTCGCGACGAGCCAGGCCAATTGTCCGATCTTTCAAAGGAACTGTCAACTGCCGGTGTGAATATCGCAAGCCTGTATGTGGTTGCAAAGGACAAGGGCGTGACCATCGTGGCGCTGCGTGTTGACAAGCCGCTGAAGGCAAAGAAAATACTCTTGCCGCACATTCTGGCTGACTGATTTGGCAGCGTTTGAAAATCAGGCGTCAATCTCTACTTCCGCTCCCTTTATTTTTGCTTTTTTCGAGGCTAGTGCAGCATTTATTTCGCTCTCGCTTTTTCCATCCTTTTTCATCTGCCGCACAAATGCAAGAAGCGCGTCTATTTCGGAAAAGGCAGCGTAAACTGCATCGCCTGCCTCTTTTGCCTCCCTCCGCTCTTTCCCAAGCGACACGAGCGTTTTCTCCTGTGATGCAAGGCGGGCTTGTAGGCTCTTCATCCTTTCATTCGCAGCTGCCTCGCCTGCGGACTCTTCCTTTTGATTCGCATAAAAGAAGTCTGCCATTTCGGAAAATGCTGCAAATGTTTTTCCGCCCGTGCCATCTCCGCTGCACGAATAAGAAACAGGTTCGCCCAAATCATTTTGCTTTACTGCAAACAAAGGCTTCCCTGCAGCACCTGCCTTGTTAGGTGCAGCCTCAAGCCGGGCTGGAACAGCAGTTCCTCGCTTCCGATTTTGAAAAGGAAAATCCCGCTGTCTGTTTTCCTGACCCGGGCAATCCGTTTCCCCTCCAGGTGCTTTAGTTCCGCAACGGCAAAATACAGGTCAACTCCCGACATCTTCTGCATGAACTTCTTCGGCCGGGCATAGATTATATATTATATAGGGAACCCATTTCTGCGGAGAGGGTTTTATGTCCAAAGTAAAAGATCACACACTATCAGCAAAAGGGGAGAAGGAACTGGAATGGGCGCGCAGGAACATGCCGGCAATGGCTGCAATACGCGCGCGCTTTGCAAAAGAGCAGCCCTTCAAGGGATTGACAATCAGCACCGCGCTCCACCTTGAGAAAAAAACGGGCATACTCTTGGAAACTCTCGCAGCAGGCGGAGCAAAAGTTTACGCATCAAGCTGCAACCCGCTCACAACAGACGACACAGTGGCTGCTGCAATGGCGAAAAAAATGGACGTTTTCGCATGGAGCGGGCAAACAAACGACGAATATTATTTCTGCCTGAACTCCGTGCTTGACGGCAAGCCCGACATTGTTATTGACGACGGCTGCGACCTAATCGGGCTTCTTCACGGCAAGAGGAAAGAAGGGCTCGCAAAAATTAAGGGTGCGTGCGAAGAGACGACAACGGGCATAACGCGCCTGCGCGCAATGGAAAAGGCAGGCAAGCTTCTCTTTCCAGTCTACTCTGTGAACGACGCATACGCAAAATACCTGATAGATAATCAGATCGGCACTGCACAATCGGCAGTCGAGGCAATATCCCGCGCCACCAACAGCCTCATCGCAGGCAAAACAGTAGTTATCGCAGGCTACGGCTGGTGCGGCAGGGGAGTAGCCTCTCGCATGAAGGGTCTCGGGGCAAATGTAATTGTTGTAGAAATAGCAGGCACGCTCGGGCCTCACGAGTCCGGCATGCACCGCGCGCTTTCCGCGCTTTACGACGGCTTCCGTGTCATGAGCATGCCGTCTGCTGCGCGCGAAGGAGACATATTCATCACTGCAACTGGCAACAAGAATGTGCTTGATTCGCAGCACTTTTCGCTAATGAAAAACGGCGCAATACTTTGCAACACAGGCCACTTCAACGTGGAAATAAACGAGCCCGCGCTCCGCAAAATGAGCAGCAAAGTGGAAGACATGAAGGACAACGTAGTCGGCTACACTATAACAGGCGGCAAGACAATCTACTTGCTTTCAGAAGGCAGGCTTGTGAACCTCGCGCGCCCGTCCGGGCAGGGCCACCCGATAGAAATAATGGATGGCTCATTCGCCGTGCAGGCACTCTGCTGCGAACAGATTGCAAAGGCGAAAAAAGGGGCTCTCAAGCCAGGGGTAATGGACGTGCCAACAGAAATAGACAACGCAGTTGCCACTTTACTCATCGAATCCCGCGGCGTGCGGCTCGAAAAGCCGACAAAAGAGCAGATTGAATACGCGGAGAGCTTTGACGAAGGGACGTAGGGCACGCAGTTAAGGGTGCAAGCGTTCGAACCGTCCAATCTCCCTATTCTTCCTCACGTTGTCGTGGTTGAAGCAGTGCCCGTTCATTGCAATGTACACGCCGTGCGGAAGAGTTTTTGCAAATGCAATCGCGGTGCCAAGGTTGAACAATCCATCAGATGAGCCGAACTTATAGGGGATCATCGCGCCTGTCAGCACAATCGTCTTTCCCTTAACTTCTTCAGCAAGCAGCTTCGCGGTTTCCACCATGCTGTCTGTGCCGTGCGTGATTACTATCTTGTCCTCGCGCGCATTCTGGCAGTTATAGGCAATTATCCGCCTGTCTGACTCGTTCATATCCCGCGAATCCATCATCATGAGCGTGCGCACCTCGATATCTGCCTCGCAGCGTCCCATCTTAAGCATCTCGTGAACGTGCGTCTCATTGAAGAAAAGCTCACCCGAAAGCTCGTTATACTCCTTGTCGAATGTGCCTCCTGTGATGAAAATCCTTACTGCCATGAAAAAACCTCCGGTTTTTTCAGATGTGGAACGGGTTGCCGTTCCACACTGATGCATTCCACCTCTGTAATTACGTCTGAGCGCCTCTCAACTTCCCGTCCGCAACCTATATATGCCTTTTCCAGTTTAACAGTCCCTTGCGCTTAGTTAGTCTAGTTAACTATAGCGATCATGTATTCTAGTGGGAGTGATATGATGACAAAAATAAGCGAACTCAAATCCGGAACAGGCGACGCAAACATTGCAGGCGAAATAGTCAGCATTGACGAGCCGCGCGACGTTATAACCAAATTCGGCAAAAAGACCCGCGTTGCATCCGCAAAGATCAAGGACGCATCGGGCGAAATCACGCTCTCCCTCTGGGGCGATGACGCTGACAAGTTCGCGCAGGGCGACAAGGTCACGATCGAGAAGGGCTGGGTGTCCGAGTTCAAGGGCAACCTGCAAATCTCAGCCGGCAAGTTCGGCAAGATCACCAAGGAATAAGCTTTCCTTTGATTTTTTATTTTCATTTTATTTTTTTTATTTTGTTTTGATTCTCGCATCCATTTCTAATACTCTAAAAAGGTGATAAATATGGCAAGAACTATGGAAGGACAGGAAGTTATGGTTCTCCCCGAGGGGAGCAACCGTCTGCAGGGCAGGAACGCCCAGCGCATCAACATCGCTGTTGCATACGCGGTCGCAAACATCGTGCGCACCACGCTTGGCCCCAAGGGCATGGACAAGATGCTTGTGTCCGAACTCGGAGACATAGTGATCACAAACGACGGCGCAACCATTCTCGAAGAGATGAACGTTGAGCACCCGGCTGCAAAGATAATGGTGGAAATCGCAAAGACGCAGGACAAGGAAGTCGGCGACGGAACAACCACATCTGTAA
>JAPLWZ010000069.1 GCA_026396335.1 Microcaldota archaeon
TGCCTCGAATGTGCGCGGGGTTGCGTACTTGAAGTTGCCGGAGTCGGATATGAGCCCGAGGAGAAGCGCAAGACTGGTTATCCTGTCAGTCGGCTTGAGCATGAAGTAAAGCATTTCGCAGGTTGAGGATGCAACAGGGTCGACGATATCCTGCTTTGCAGATATTTCGCCGCCAAAGCGCGTGTGATGGTCAATGATGATGTCCGGGTTTATTCCTGCGAGATGAGCAAGAAGGTGCGGGGAAGATGAGTCAAGCGCGATCAGGAAATCTTTTGACGTGTATGCTGCTTCGGAAAAGAGGGTTGTTTTTGTTCCAGTGTATTCGATAAGCTTGCGCGCGGTTGAGGAGGGTTTGTCAGGGGGCGCGATGATTGCCTTTTTGCCCAAGAACCGCTGCATTGCGATTGCAGAGCCGACTGCGTCCAGGTCGCCTAATGAGTGGAAAGTGATTAGCACGCGCCTTTTGCCTATTCCTGAGAAGAGGGATGCCGCGGATGACGGGCGAAATTTTGATGATGAGGTTTTCTTGCCCATGAAAATCTCCCTGAGATTTTCAGATATCGCCCGCCAGGGCGATCCCGATCTGTTCACCACGGCTGGAATTTTTTAGTTATCTTGAAACCTTGTTCTGCGAGAGCGCTGCTTCGAGCTTGTTCCTGAGGTCCTCAAGCTTGGGGCGGATTTTCTCCTCCTGCTTCACAAGAATGGTGATGCGCGTTTCAAAAAGCTCCTTCCTCTCCTTGAGAGTGGATGATGCATCTGCCTTTGTGGTTTCCATGAGAAGCCCGCCTATTGCCTGATAGATGCTGCCGCCTTTCTCTGCCTTTGCAAGTTCGTCCTCAGCCATCTTTATCTCTTCCACCTGCATGGAAAGCTGCTGGCGCTGGGAAACCATGAACTGGTACTGCCGCTGGAGATCCTGGAACTCGCCAAGCTGAGACTGCAATGTCTGTGAATCGCGTAAAGGTTCTGCCATGTGAATCATTCCCCCCTATTCTGTATCCGTCTCAACCGTTTTAATGATTTGCATGAGGCGCAAATACGAGTTTATCGACGCGCGCAGGGAAACCGGATCATCCGCCTTTATTTCCACGCGGACGGTTTTCCCCTCTAAGAGCACTTTCGAGCCGCCTCTGTGCGAAAAGTCCGCTTCTGCAAGAAGCGCGCCGTACGCAGCTTTTGCTGACTGCAGCGACTCGAAGGAAAGGGAAAGCGTTGCGCTGCCTGTTACTTTTTCAGTTGGCATTGCTCGCACCTTCCCTTGCTTCACTTGCCTGGCAATCAATCAGTCTTGACTTCGCGCGCCACTGGCTCGCGATCCTTGAAGAGTATCCGGTGGCCGCAGTGCGGGCAGCGGGTGAACTTCCCGTCAATTGACTCGATTTTTTTCTTGCACTTGGAGCAGACGTACATACAAATACCTCTCGTTATCTCTTTTTGTATTCTTCGACCAGCCTTGTCGCTACCTCGCCGGATGGCGTGGAAAGCGAATAGGTGCCGCCCGCGATGCGTGCGCCGCACGACTTGCATTCCCAGATCGAGTTGCCGCCTCTCTTCACCTTCTTCTTGCCGCATTTCGGGCATGCGAAGAGCGAGGACTTCACACGCTGGACCTTGTCTGCGCGCTTCCTTAGTTCTGCACCGGACCTTACATCTCTGTTTGACATATTGATCACCGTTGTTAGTTTTATTCCTTCAGAAGGGCCCTAAGATCGTTGCCCTTTGCAAGCGACATTTCCGCAAGCTCGAGCACGTCTTTTTCCGAGAACGAGCCCCAGCCGCCCTTCTGCCCCGCGCATATGTGCTGCGAAGTAGTTGCGAACGTGAGCCTTGCATCCATCCCCTTTTCCTCGTCAAGCGCCGGATCGAGGAAGATTTTGTCTCCCCGCTTTCCGAATGTGCAGGTGACCACCTTGTCTTTCACAGGCAGCTTTCCCACAAATTCGCCGCGCACTATCTTGCCGTTCTCCACCTTTGGCATTCTGCAGGATAAAAGTGCCTGCATTGCGGCAAGCGCCGATGCATCTATCAGGTTGCCGTCGTGGTCGAGAATGAATATGTCTATGTAAATCGCCATTACCTTGTCTTCCTCAAGATAAAATGAATTGAGGTCGATGATGTTCGCGGAGCGTATGCCCCTGTCCACCACGCGCGCGAGCTCGATTGACTCGTCAGAGGGCGGGCCCGCTGCGAGAAGCGCAGAGAGCGTATCGCGTTTTATTTCGTTTATCGTGTCCATAGTATCACATCACAAATGCGTGTTTACTTGATCAGGAGGAACCTTTCCTCTTTCGGCTCCTCGTAAACCTTCTGTATTGCTTCAATCTGGATCTTGCGGATTTTTTCCGACGCGTCCTTTGCGAGCTTGAGCCCTTCTGCGAGTTCCTCGCGTGTGAGAAGCCCGTCCATCTGGTAGAGGAGGATTTCACCCGTGCGGGGCGAGTATGCAATAGGCATGTCAGAATCGCCGAAGTTGTCCTCTTCCTTGCCAGGGTCTACAGCCATCTTGCCGTCTATTTTGCAGACTGCCACCGCGTTTATCATGTCCTTCATCGGAATCCCCGCGTCAGCAAGCGCCACTGCCGCAGCCGTTACCGCAGCGCACCTTGTGCCGCCGTCAGACTGGAGGATTTCAACGTAAATTTCAATCTGCGTCTTCGGGAAGTTCTCGGAGATTATCACGTTTTCAAATGCTTCCCTTATCACTTTGGAAAGTTCCTTGCTCCTGCGGTTCGGGCCGGATCTTCCGTGCTCCTCTGCGCCTGAGAATGGCGCCATGTTGTAGCGGCACTTTATGATGCCGCGGTAGAGAGACTGGTCGTGGCGCGGGATGCATTCGGAAGGCCCGTAAACGCCTGCGAGTATCTTGTTCTTTCCCCATTCGATGTAAGCAGAGCCGTCCGCGTCATTGAGCACGCGCGCGACTATCTTCACGTTGCGGATGTCGTCCACATTGCGGCCGTCCACACGCTTGCCGTTAACCAGTAGTTTTGGCTTGTTTGCTGCGTTTCCACCCATTCAAATCACCGTTAAACATGAATTTTCATTTTGTTTTTCATTGCCTATTTTTTCACTGCTTGTTTGCCTTCAGGTACTGCGACACGCGATCAGTCAGCCCGTGCGTGTGCGCCTGCGCCTCAATCATGCGGATTGCCTTTTCCGCCAAAGTCGCATTGCCAGTGCCTGCGATCCAGACATAGCCGTTCCTGCCTGCGGAAATTTCGCAGCCTGTTGCTGATTGGAGCATGTCAATCATGGAGTTTTTCTTGCCTATAATTCTTGGTATTTTCACCGAAGAAACCTTCACCAGGCGCCCTGCAGCAAGTTTTTTCGCGTCGCCTATTTCTGTTGAGCGCACTTCGTCAATCATGGTTATGCGCGCGAAGATTGTGTCACCCATGTTATAGCGCTCGCGGATTTCGCGCGAGGAAAGAAACGCCGGGTAAGCTGTGTTAATGTCAATTGAGTAGCCAGAGAACTTCACTTCGCTGATGATGCCGACAATAAGGTCATCAGGAAGCGGTTCGTACGGGCCTTCAAGCGGAACTAGTTTTCCCTCGGAGTAAAGCCCGACAACTGTTGAGTATGTCTTGCCATTGTCAATGAAGGCATAACTTATCCTCTCGGGCTTGTCGGAGAGAAGTTCTCCCGGGATTACGATTTTCGATTCAGACATTCAAATCACATCCAGTTATTTTGCAAACGTTACCTACTTCACTATCTTCGTTTCAACAGAGCCGGCGGTTGCCTTGTTGAGCCGTTCGTAGAATTCTCCCTGCATTCCTGCGGACATTTCCACCACGACTATGAGCGAGCCGTCCTTTGCCCATTCCTCTTTCTGTATGCCGTAGCCTTTTATCATCCCGTAAATCCTCTGCGCGTACGCGGGCGATATTTTCGCCGCGATTTTCACGCGCTCGATTTTCAGCGGAATTATGGGCCGAAGCGCCTTGAATATGTCTTCCATCTGCGCGGATACGTCCTTGAACCCGTCTATGTGCACGCGCGACTCTTCAAGCGCCTGCTCCAGGCGCATCTGCGTGTGCGGCGCGCCGGTTCTCGGGTCAATGCACTCCCGCATCAATAGCGCGATTATTTGCTTGCGTTTTTCCTCAAGCATTTTCCTTTTTTGGTCGGTCGTGAGCTGTATGTCCCCGTTCTTGAGGATCCGCTCCGCGATCTGCCATACGTCGGTTGTGCCGAACGCCTTTTGCAAGGACGATGTCGTGTGGCGCTCGCCCTTCTTGAAATTCTTGAATACCTCTTCGACAGTCAATACGTTGTTGAGCTCTTTCTTCTGCCCAACTCGGTACTGGTACGCAAGGTCAGGGTCGACAAGCAGCTCGTAACGCTCGCCGTTGATTTCCATGTGCGCTGTAATCGACTTCTCGATCGTAGTCACAAGACCAACCTTGTTTTTTACTTGAGGTACTTCTCGACTTCCTTCTGCGAGAGGATGGTGAATGTTTTGTTTTTCATCGTCGCCACCGCGATTTCAAGAGTGTCGGGCTTTATGGTGAGGTCGCCGGACTTTTTGAGCGCCTTTATGCAAAGCGCGATTGCCTCGTCCTGCGTGAGGTTTGCCTTGTACTCCTTCTCAAAGAATTCCTCGACCTCTTTCTTGCCGGATCCGATTGCGTCCGCAAGGAAGCCTGTGAGTGCGCCGGACGGCTCTGCCTCGTAGAGGCGGGGTTCGCTGTCCACGCCGCCGACCAGAAGGGATACGCCGAACGGGCGGATGCCGCCGTATTGCGTGTATACCTGCATGAGGTCGCAGAGTTCCTTTGCGATTGTCTCGACTGATGCCGACTCTGCGTATGCGAGGCGGTGGCGCTGGGATTCCAGGCGCGCGAGGTCAACAAGCCTGCGTGCATCGGCGATAAGGCCGGATGCGGTTGCCGCCATGTGCTTGTCGATTTCGAATATCTTTTTCATTGACTCGGGCACGAGAAGGCGCGAGGGGGCATTCTTGTATGCCATGAGTAGCACTCCTCCGTCGAAGATCATGCCAAGTGCGGTTGCTCCGCGCTTGACTGCCTCTTTCGCGTATTCCACCTGGAAGAGCCTTCCGTCGGGCGAGAATACAGTTATTGCTCGGTCGTATGCCTGCTGTTGTGGCGGGTACATATAGTTTCACCCCTATAGGTATTATCAGAAGACAACTGAAATTAAGTAGCCTCCCTTTTTTTGTTTGTTTACGGCAGTATTTCAGGATATAGGGTTTAAAAGACTGACCCCTTGCGGATTGTGCAATCCGCTATTGGCTGTTGTTAATATCTTACCCCGCTTTTCGAATTTTTCAGCAGTATTTCTGACGAGTCTGACACGCGCAATATGGCCCCTTGAGCAAAACCACGCCATATATAAACTCGTTGTGACTAAATTTACCACCTGATTCGGTGTTGTGATGGGGATTAAAGGATCAACATTAGTGCTTTTGGCGTCTCTTGCAGTCTTCAATCTAAAGTCTGATGCAAAATTATTTTCCCAAACATTCCCTGAATCAAGCAAGTGCCTTTTGATAGACAGCACAATTTTGAGCACGAAATACTCGCCAGAAAAGCGCAATGCAGATATGTTTGGAAGCCATGAGCATGCAAAGAGTAAGCTGGATTACCTGAAACCAGAAATGGAAAAATATTGCGGCAAGACGGGCGATGTGGCATATGACTACTTCAAAACTTCTTTTGATTCCGTTTACATTGGAAAGATCGATTCATTGCCCGAGGCAAAAGAACGAGTGGGTGCGTTTTTGCTTTGGCTTTCAAAAAAACCTGGGCTGTTTGAGGAATTCATAAAAGATTGCAACGATGGCAAGGTGGAGTTCACAGTCCATGTCAGCGATTACGAGGACATTCGCAGTTCGCTTGCAGTGTTCGGGTTTTGGACAGGCATGAAATACGCTGGCGAGACTATCGTGAAAAAATTGTCGTCCACCCGCGCATCGAAAATCAACATCATTGAAAGCAACATTTCCGGAAGCGTGGTGGTGCCTTGCAGGGATGACACGGCATATACTGCGTATTTTGGCAGAATTAAAGGGCTGGATGCTCCGGAGCAGTCCATCGTGGCAGGTGTGACAATAGGAATCCATGAGGGGGCGCATTGTCTCAACCGGAGCGGATTCCTTTCCGAATCCGCAGCAGCTTTCCTGCAAGATATGCTCGGTTTGCCCGTGCCGCTTTTGGAATCATTGAAAA
>JAPLWZ010000074.1 GCA_026396335.1 Microcaldota archaeon
ATTCTACATCTCCCAGAAGGATGTGTCCGAGCAGCGTTCGGTCGTGGCAGTCATTCCTGTTACAAATCCCGCGATTCTCACCCTTGCATCTGACCGCGACGTAATAGGCAGCACGGGCAGCATCAACCTCACAATACGAAATGACGGCGGCGCGGCAAGCAAGGCAACGCTCAACATCGCTTCCGGCTCGTCATTCGCATTTGTCGGGACCACCCAAGTGTACATCGGCGACATCAGCGGCACCATTGCCGTGCCTGTGCCTATCGATGCGCGCGGCGTGGCCAATGGCGTAAACACCATTCCATTCGTGATTTCCTACCAGGCAGAGGGCGGATTGCAGACAAACGAGACCAAGACGCTCACAGTCACGGTGAAAAAAGAGAAGGCGGATGTGGCATTCACGCAAAGCGAGCCCATTGTCACGAACAAGGACAACATGCTGAAGATGACTGTGAAAAACAAGGGCAAGATGCTGACCGACTTCCGCGTGCTCCTCACTGACGCCAACGTGCAGTCCAAGGACAACTCTCAAGTCTCGCTTGGCAATATTGCAACTGGCGAGGAAAAATCATTCGTGATACCTGTGTTCGTGAACGAACAGCCAGGTGTGAAAACCGTAACGTTTGACGTAAAGTGGATGGAGGACAGCGTGGAAAAGGAAGAGACATTCGGTATTCCGCTTGTCATCAGTTCGGATGCAGAAGTCGGCATTTACCTTGACGCAAAGCCCACGCCGCTTGCAGTCGGGGGAGACTACACGCTTTCCGCAACTGTTTCCAACCTCGGCTCATACAAGATAGCGAACGTTGTGGTGGCATTGCAGGACAACAGCGCGTTTGACATACTGAACATCCAGCAGGAGCAGTACATCGGCAACCTTGACAACGACGCGTTTTCCACCGTGCAGTACAAGATACGCGTGAAGAGTCTCGTTCTGCCAGGGCAGTACCCGCTCGTTTTCCAGGTGCGCTACAAGGACCAGTCGGGGATTTGGATTGACAAGAATGTCACCACTATGGTTTCCATTCGGCCTGCAAGCGAAGGCGTGCAGAAGGGCGGCGACGGCACAGTATTCATAATCGGCGCAATCGTGCTGATTGGCGCAGGCTACTGGTACTTCAGAATGAGAAAGCCAAAGGCAAGCGCAAAATAAGTTTTTATTAAGTGGACGGCAGGCAAGGGAACTTCCTGCCGCTTTTTTCCCGCAATCTTTTGGGAATTCGAGGTGTATGAGTGAAACTCATTGACATTGCCGCGTATTCCATCAAGAGCCTGAAGCACCGCCAGATGCGCGCGTGGCTTACCATACTGGGGATTGTGATAGGCATAGCCGCCGTGATTTCGCTCCTTACACTCGGCGAAAGCTTTTCCGAGCAGGTGAACAAGCAGCTTGGCGCGCTTGGCTCGAATACAATATTTGTAATCCCGAGCGCAGGCGGCATAGGCGCCGCGTTTTCCGGCGGGGGCATGGCGCCCACTTCCGGAAAGCTTTTTGACAAGGACGTGGACCGCGTGAAGCGCGTGCCGGAAGTGGATGTGGTGGCGCGGCTTCTGAGAGGAAGGACTACTATTGGCTTCAAGGACAAAAACATTACAGCGAGCATTAGCGGGATCGAGCCTGGCGTTTTTGAGAAAACGACTGCGATAAAAATGGCGAACGGCAGGTTCCTGCAGGAGAACGACAGGCGCGTGGTGGTGATAGGGGACACCATAGCATACGACACGTTCGGGAGCAGGAATATTGTCTCGGTGAACAGCTACATGATGATAAACGGGATAAAGTACCGCGTGGTCGGGATAATGGAAAAGAACGGCGGCGGGTTTGGCGCGGGCAACAACGTGGATATCGGCATATACGTGCCATTTGAGGAAGCGCGG
>JAPLWZ010000023.1 GCA_026396335.1 Microcaldota archaeon
TTATCTGGTAGGAAATAAGCAGGAAAAGGGAAAGCACAACTGCGATAACAACAAGCCCGGCAAGCGCAAGATCGCGGCGCGCATCAAGTTTGAGCCTGGAGCGCGCGAATTCGGTTTTTTTCACCACAGGCACACCCTTCAGCCCGCCTTGCCCACGTAGCTTTCAATTTCCGCCTCATCGTGCAGGCCCTGCAAAACAACCTTGTCGTTTATCACAACTGAAGGAACCTGCTTGATGTTGTCCCTCTGCAGGAAAACATCAATGAACGGGTAGCCCGTGTCAGCCGGGAATGCGAATACGCGCACGTTCGGGTTCTTGTTCACCACATTGTCCAAAAGCTCGCCCTGTGCGCGGCACTCCGGGCAGTCCTGCTTAACATTATAGAAGAACAGAATAGTCGTGTACGGGCTCGCTCCGCAGTATTTCGCTGCCGCGCGCGCATTCAGGTAAAGCTCGGCATTTGACAAATAGTACTGATCCCTTATCCTGTCGTATTCCGCATTCACAAGGTTGCTCTTTTCATAATACCTTATCTTCTCTGCCAGATCGTAAATCCTGCTGGTCTTTTGCTGCGTGCTTCCGTAAAGGTAGCTGCACATTTCGGTTGAGGAGTTGCCAAGCGTCTGGAAGTAAAGGTACATCATGCGCTCTGATTCTGCCTGGAACAATAGCTGGTTCACGTTGCCCTGCAGTTCGCTTGCGCGCATTGCATCCATCTGCGATATGAAAAAGAAACCGAGCGCAGTGATCGCGATGGTGATGAGTGCCGCCTTAACATATGGGCTTGTCATAAAATAACCTCACTAATTTGCTGCAAACAGGCCTAGCTGCCCTTGCCTGATTTGGATTCGTCCCACATCTTCCTGATGAGCCCGCGCAGTTCCTCGCGCTTTTTCTCGAAATCATCCTCTTCCTTTTCGGAAAGTTCTACTTTCTCCGAAAGTGAGGAGCTCATGCCTGGCTGCTTAATTCCGCCCGCGCTGGAAGGCGCGCCTTGCTGTGATGATAGTTTGAGTATTTCCGCTTCCTTGGCAAGCATTTTCACCTTTCCCTCGAGCACCTGGTGCTCCCTGCGAAGCTCGCGGAGCAGGAATGAAACCTTCTGTATTTCTTCCTTGGAAATCTTGCCTGCTGCCTGCCCCTTTGCAAGCTCAAGCGCTGCCAATTGTCCGGCAATTTTTTGCGTTACTTCCTTTTGCTTCTGCGCAAGCTCCTCATTCGCACGCGAAATCTCTTCTGAAATGTCAACGTAATCGTTCTTCAGTCCATCCATCTTGCCTGCAGTTGTTGTTGCAGATGAAAGCATCTCCTGCACTTTTGCAGACTGCTTCTTTGCAAGCGAGAGTGCATCTTGCAGTTGTTCTATCACTGCCGCTTTCTGCTTTTTCGCGTCCTCTTCCATCCTGCGGAGTTCAAGCAGTTTCTTTTTCGCCGCCGCAACCGAGCCGCCCTCGTCTTCAGTAAGGTCGGCGAACTTCTTTTCAATCATGGAAAGCTTTCCTGTGAGCGCTTTTTGCTCCTCGCTCACTGCTTCAATTGCGCCTGCAAGCTCGTTTTTGAGCGCGCGCACTTCTGCCAAGTCTCCCTTGATGGACTCGGCTGCATTGCTCCCCTGGTTCCCTTCAATCTGCTTGCGGAATTCTTCAGCGCGCGCTTCAAATGCACCGTAAAAAGTCTCAACATCCCCCAATTGCGAATTAAGCGTTTCCTGGAATTTCTCAAGCACAGCCATTTCGCGCTCAAGCGCAGGTGTGACTGCGTCCTTTTCCTTGCCCCCATTTGTCTCTTCATCCAATTGCGGGGCTACAATGGCAAGCTTTTTCTTGAGCTTGTCCAGTTTCCCGGTTGACTCTGTTATTGAAACAGTGTATTTCTTCTCAAGTGAGGTCAAGTCATCCT
>JAPLWZ010000084.1 GCA_026396335.1 Microcaldota archaeon
CGAAAAGAAGGCGACAGCCAGCATGGCATACTGGAGCAACGCGCAGCCGATAGCGATACGGGAAGCGAGTGCTGGACCGACAGGTGAGACTGGGTTTGTTCACACTTATTATGCAGGTGGCGTTACACTAGTAATGAAAAATACTGGCAAGGATTCAGTTGTAATAAAAGCAGTGGACATAAGCGGTTCAGTATACTCGAGCATATGGACGATCAACAACTTACATGATCGCCTTAAGGTTGCAGCAGCGCAGCAATGCGGTGGCCCTCAAGAAGATTGCGCAGCCAACATACATTCTCAGCACAAGTGCAATTTTGTATTAGGTCCATCAGATGAGTTTACGATGATTCTGAATCCCCAGCCAGGTTATGGCGATCAATGCAGTTCCTATCCAGATTCATATCCTTCTCTTAACTCGGTAAGAAAAAGCATCTCTATGCCAGTTTCAATTTGGTACGAGCAAAATGGCATCATGAAGCTCGAAAAAGGAGCGGTTAGTCTCTATATACCTTGTCAGGAATACTGGTCTTGTGTCGGTGGCACACCTGATGACTGCGATGCAAAATACAGTTGCTTATCTACTTGCATAGCTGGCGCGTGCACTAGTGGGTCGTGTACGGGCTGTCACTAATCTCTTTCTTACTATTTGATTGGGTAACACAAAGACTACATCTTAACTCTCAAATCTCACGATAGAGGTATTGAAAAATTAAAGAAAAAAAGATAGAGTTACTTTTTCTGCTTAGCCGTCTGCACCGCCATGTTGAAATCCATGTGCGACAAGGTGTTCACAGATAAGGATGTGCCCTTGTCTGTTGGGAACGGGAACGATGTCACCTTGCTGTAGCTGGATGCGCTGTAACCACGGTAGAAGTACAGCTGCGAGGAAGCGCTAGAGGGTCTGAATCCCCAACCACCAGCTATCCCGAGGTCGTATATTGGAATGCCAGTTGTATCGACTCCGCCGCTTCCGATCTCACGGAAGGTGAGTATTTCAGTCGAACCTGAACCCATTGAATTGCTGCGGTATGATAAACCGCCCTGGAGACCTGTGCCAACCGGGTATTCTGAATTCGGCATTTCAGTGAGTGTAATCGGTTCAATTGGGCTCATAGGAAGTTCTGCGTCTGTTACATACATCCAGTTGTAGCACGTGTTTGAGCCTACTTTTATGAATACTTTCGGAGTCCAGGTTCCTCTTGGTGCATTCCTGATCTGTTGGGAAGTACCAGAGTCCCTAATTCCTATGGGGTCATACAAAATTGGGTACGTAGTAGTGACGCCAGCCACTTTGAACTCTGCCGCAGGGGTAAGGCGTATTGTGTCAACACAGTAGTAATACGTAGTTGCGCTGCATCCTATCATACCTGGTTGCGTGGCAATCTGGCCCATATTAACGGAATTGTTAGTGTATGTAGGGGGTGAGAAGCAGGAAGGCTGGTTATTCCAGTTCGAATCCATGCTGATAGTGACCGCGGCCGGTGCCGCAGCGACTGCCGTGCCAGCTGAGACGACTGCCTTACTTGACGGCATTGCAAGCGCCGCAAAGCTCACTCCGATCAAAATCGCTATAACTGCAAATACGGTCATTCCCTTCATCAAAATGCACCTCGTTTATCGTAAAATAACTTACACGTCTATCCAACTTTATAGACAAAGGTTTTAAAGGCTTATCGGAAGGCTATGGCGGAATCAGGTATACTTGTAGAAGTCGGTCTTGCCTGCCTGCTTGTGCTCTTTTACGATTTCCTCAGTCCTCTCCTTGTTCTCCACATCCTGCTTGTGCTTGGTTTCGCTTATGAACGCGGTAACCATTGGCGAAGAGCGCCCGCCGCCACCGCTTCCGCGTTTGGGCGTTGCTTCTTTGGCTTTTTCCTGTTCATTGAGCCATTTGAGGGTTTCTGTGAGGTTGTATTCTTGAAGTATATCTCGCAGTCCAATCATACCGTATTTATCAAACGCGTCGATTGATTTATCTTGGACCTTGAGTATTTTCTCGGAATTCCACCCTTTATTTTTTCCTTCTGTACCAATTTTTTCTCTGATGCTAGACTTAAATTCTTCTCGCTCGCTTTTTCTCTCAATTGTTTTAGGTTCCCCTCCTGTATTTATGACCAAAGTAGTCTTTACTTCTTTAGTTTCATTCCACTTAATCTGAAAGATGAACATATCAATTACCAGAACCTAATTGTTTAGAAATGTAGTCTATTATTGTACCGTTCGGATCACGTAAATCTCCGTATATCTTAAGAGTTGGATTCCCAGCAAAGCTGATAATTGCCCAGTTTGCGTTTTCAGGATCCTGTAAAACCTTGACATCTGTACTGGTTTTGATTTCCTTTTTCAACATTTCTCCAAGTTGTTCAAAAAAAATGTTCATCCTGCCTAAGGGGTGAATGAGCATTATACCATACTCATCTGCAGCAATAGTCATTCTATTCTTTTTATCATAATAATAGGACCTCATTGGTTCGCTAGAAAAAACATATTGCTGATCTGATGATGTTTCATTTAAGGTTACGTCTGCAATTCCTTTTTTTCCGAAGACAACTATCCAGTTATCATCTACTTTAATTGAGTCAGTCGATCCAATTTTTTCAAGTGCAGCTGCAAAAGAGGTTTGGAAATCATTCCCGTTACTTTTGAAATACAAATAACCGTTATTTATTTCCACATTCTTGATGTCATTCGTGTTAATCTTTGCATTTTCCTGCAAAATCTCAATCTTCTGAGTGATGCTCTTCGTCTGCGCCTGTGTTGTGCTCGCGCTTGAGGTAAGCGCAACCCAGGTGAGGAACAGCGCAGTGCCGGTATACAAGACCCCCCTGCTGACTGACTTAAGGCTGCGGTTGAGGAATGCGCGCACTGGCTTCCTGGCGCTGCCGTGCTCTAGCGTATCAGTTGGAATTTTCTTCAGGTTTTTCATTGCTATCGCCTGTTTTCATTATGCCGCCTGTTGTTTAAAATGGTTTCCCACACGGCGGAGAGTGAAGAATCAAGGTTTCCGATAAACCTTGTCGTGGTGGTCATAGTCCTCCAGCACAACTGTTTTTCGCGCCTCGTCAATTGTGAAAACCAGCACAAACGAGCCGAAATGCACGCGCCGCTTGCCGCTCATCACATTCCCAAGCGGCTTGTAGTGCTGCGGATTTTCGACTATTTCATCAATCTTTTTCATTATTGCCTCATACTGCCCTCTCTCCCGCTTCTCAAGCTTCTCGAATATCTTGTCCACGTAGGGACTGATATCGAGAGCGTAGGTCATTTTTCATACCTCTTCCTAAGCTCGGCAACGCTTCCGACATGTATCGGCTTCGCCTTCGAAATTTTCTCAAGCTTTTTCCAGTACTCGGGCCTGACCTCCTCGTTCGCCTCGCCGTACTCCTCAGCCATCCTGTTTATCGCTTGAGACTTGTCCT
>JAPLWZ010000051.1 GCA_026396335.1 Microcaldota archaeon
ACTACGCATACTTCAACGTGGCAAGCAAGAAAGAGGAGGAAGTGGCGCACCTGGAGCTTGCGGTCCGCCCCATATTCATCTGGGAGCTTGAGGCAGCAGACGGCGGCGCCGAGCTTGTTTACAAGACGCTTAAGCACCCCATATACGACCTGCACATACACATGCACCTCGGCGGCGCGGAGCATTCGTTTGAAGAGCGCCACTTGGACGTATTCGAGGCGCATCCCGGCGCAGAGCGCAAGTATGACGTGACAAAATTCATCAACGAGGGCTTGGGCGCGGAGAAAATGAAGATACTCTCAGTGTCGTTCTACTACCATTCCGAAGTCGGCGGCAGGTACGAGTTCTCATTCACAAAGGAAGTGGTGAAGCAAAAGCACGGCTTCCTCTTCCAGCACAGGAAAATAATTTCCGCGAAATACCCCTGGAAAAGCGAGACAGTGAGTTTCACAGACTGATTTTAACGGCTCATCGCAAGCGCAGCATACGCTACAACTGCCTTGTTGTCGCCTGTTGTCTCTCCTGAATTTGTATACTTGAGCAACTCGCACCTGTTCGCGCCGCAAAGTTTCGCATAATGCAATGCAGCTGCAATTGGCCCGTGCCCGCAAATAGAAAGCGCGCGCTCCTCCACAACCTCTTCAAAGCCAGCTTCATCAAGCTTCAGCAGGAAGTCAATCGCAGGCAAATCCTTTTTCTTCGCAATTTCAGCAGGCTCATAGTGCGTAAAATCCGAGGACGCAATGACAATTGCATTGCGCTTCAGTTTGACGACTGCGGCAAAAATAGCATTCCCAAGCGTCTCAGCCGCGCCAATATCCTGCCAGCCCATGCAGATGCCTATCATCTTCGCCTGGGGTGCAACTACTTGCAGGAAAGGCACCTGCACCTCGCACGAGTGCTCATTCAAATGCGCAGTCTCATCCCTGCGCGCCATTTTATCGGCTTCCGAAATTGCCTGTGCAAGTTCCGAATCGCACAATACAGTGCCAATCGGCGTTTTCCAATCATCAAAAGAAACAGAAATGGGCGTGCCAACGCCTGTGTGGTTTGGCCCGATGATTATTGCAGTAAGTTCGCGTGCGGACCAATTGGAGCAGGCGGCATACGAATAAGCAGCGCATTTTCCCGAGTACTGGTAGCCTGCGTGCGGGCAGACAATTGCCACTCTTTCCTCTGGTTTTACTTCCTTTGCAGCCTCGGACAAGTAGCGTTTAATCTCGTCTTTCAAAGCAGTTGGAGATGCAGTGTAAAAGGCGCCTGCGACCGCCGGGAACCTCATACTGCCCATTTCTCCCGCTAGTTTTATAATATTCTAACCAATAGACAGACCTATGGCAGAAAACATCATTTCCTATTCAATCGGGTCTTACTTCAAGAACATCAAGCTGATTTCGTTTTTCGCAATCTCCGCGCTCATCGCGTTTCTCATTCCGCTTCTGGTTAACACGCCGGTATTCTCCGCGCTCGGAGGCACATTCTTGCGCACGGGAAGCATTCCGGACACAACTGCAGCTGACCTAGGGGTAATCATAATCGCGGTTCTCATTTCCCTTTACCTTGCGTCATTCGCAATGGTGAACATAAACATCGTGATAAAGGCGCAGCGCACCGGCACCTCGATAAAAAACGAGGTGATGAAAGGCATAACAGGCTACACACTCAACGTTTTCCTTTTCTTCCTGCTTGGCACCATAGCGCTTCTCATCATACAGCTCCTCACATTCGAGCTTGGCGCACAGACCTGGCTCGCGCCAATCCTTTCGCTTATTGTCTGGCTCCCGCTCTTCTACGCGCCCCCTGCGCTTGTGATTGACGAGCTCCGCCCCTGGCGCGCGGCACAAAAATCATTCAACATGATTTTCTCCAAGCTTCCCTTCCTGCTCCTCTGGCTCTTCATAGCATTCGTGCTTCTCTCTGC
>JAPLWZ010000161.1 GCA_026396335.1 Microcaldota archaeon
CGGCGCATGCAGCACTGCAAACTCGTTCCCGAATGCTTTAATCAGCTTGAAGTATTCCTCGTTCACTGCCTTTGCAGTTGGGGCTTTGCCAAATGCCTCGCCAAGAACTTCTTTCAGTGGCACAAGTGACTCAAAAGGCACTGCATTCTTCGGCGTGTAGCCCTCTTGCCTGTCTGCGAGTTGTTCAACGCGGTTCATGACCCCAACAGTAACCGGCTTTTTGCACACAGGGCAGATGCCATTGTGCTTCCTTGTCTCTTCCGGAGCCCATGAAACTTTGCAGTCCCTGTGCCCGTCATAGTGATACTTCCCTTCCTCTGGATAAAATTCGTAAGTGCAAACCAGTTTTTTCTTCTCCTTGTAGCGAATTGCCTCGTATAAATCCTCATACTTGAACTGATCAAGGTCAAACACATTCGCCTCCCTGCCGATTTTCTCAGGCGAGTGCGAGTCAGAATTTGAAAGAAGCTGCACTCTATCCAGCTGCGACAGCCTCCAGTTCATCGCAGGGTCGGAAGACAAACCAGTCTCAATCGCATAAATGTCCTTTTCATATTCACCGAATGCTTCTTTGAGCGTGTCAAACCCGCTCATGGAGCCAAAAACAGAAAACCACGGCGTCCATGCGTGCGCAGGAATGATGAGGTTCTTATCTGATATTCCTAGGATGATTTCACTTAGCTCGATTGCGCTCATGCCGATTATGGGTCTGCCATCAGACTTCAAATTCCCGCCCTTTTTCGCAATCGCCTCGTTTATCTGCGCCACAATTTCAAGCGAAGGCGAAAGCACCACAATGTGAATTCTTCTTCCCCTGCCTCCCTGCGTATAAATACAGGAAATTTCAGCTGAAAGCACAAAATTCACGCCGTTCAGCTGCAGGAAGCCGGAGTCTGACTCAATTGCCTTTTCCTGCAGTTCCTTGAACCACTCAGGGTGCGTGAAGTCGCCAGTGCCAAGAAGGTCAATGCCCTTTATTTTCGCCCACCTGCTCAAGGTATCCAGTTCCATTCCAGGTGAGGTAGCCCTGGAGTAATGAGAATGCATGTGCAGGTCTGCGACTACTTTGACCATGTTCCTCCCGCCATTCCTTCCAGCTCCATAATTATAAAACTCCCTTCCGAGTTTTGTAAGATACTCATGGGCAGCCCAAATCTATTCAGGCAGGCAAAAGGCGAGAACCGCATTTTCCGCGATGAGTCAGTTCTCACGCCGGATTTTCTTCCTGATGAAATGCCTGGGCGCGAGCGCGAAATCCGTGAACTCGTTTACTGCTTGCAGCCCGCGTCTGAAAACAAGCAGCCCGAGCACGCGCTTCTCACAGGCCCGCCAGGCACAGGCAAAACCTCATCCTCCCGCCACGTTCTCAAGCAGTTATCCGAATACTCGCAGCGCCCTCTCACAATTTACATAAACTGCTGGGAGTACTCAAGCCGCTTTGCAATATTCTCCTTCCTTTCCGCAGCAATCGGCGAGCCAATGCCCAGGCGCGGGATAGCTGCAGACGAAGTAATGGACCGCTTCATAGAAATCGCGAAAAAGGAAGGCAGGATCCCAATCATTGTGCTTGACGAAGTGGACAGGCTTGAAACATCCGAAGAAGGCGTACAGGTTCTCTACGACTTGTGCAGGGCAAATGAATTGCACTCGCTCAAGACGGGCGTAATAGCAATCACAAACGACGAACTCTTCCACACGCGCCTTGACAACAGAGTGCGCTCCTCATTCATCCAGCACACGCTTTCTTTCAAGCCCTATACTGTTCCGCAACTAAAAGAAATACTAAAAGAGCGCGCAGGCATTGCCTTTGCGCCTGATACGCTTGATGATGACGTGGCACCGCTCTGCGCTGCAATTGCATTCAAGCGGGGCGGGGACGCGCGCGTCGCACTCGCCCTTCTCCTTTCAGCAGGAAAAACAGCAGAAAGGGAAAACTCGCCGCGCGTTTTAGTGCAGCACGTAAGACAAATAGAGGAAACCACCCTCCAGTCATCCGCAGGAGTGAAAGCAACGCGCAAGCAGCCGGAAATGGATGACCTTGATGCAACAATAGTTGACATAGCGCGTGATGGCGGCAAGAAAGGCGTAGAAAGCGGCGCGCTTTACCAAAAGCTCAAGCGCTACATAGGCGAGCGCGCTCTTCGCAACAGAATAGAATCTCTCGAAAAGTCGGGCATACTGACAACAGAAGACAAGCAGCTTCCGCAGGGAAGGACGAGGATAATTCGGATTAAAGAGTAGAAATTACTTCAGCAATGTTTTGATCGCGCCTGCAACATCTGTCATCTCTTCCTTTCCAGTCTCAAGGTTGCGCAGAGTCACTTTCTTTTCCTTCTTTTCCTTTTCGCCTACAACAATCAGCCATGCGCACGAGCCAGCCGCGTAGTCAATTTGCTTCTTGAGGTTGCGCGCATTCAGGTCTGTTTGTGCGGAGATGCCTGCTGCGCGAAGCTGGCTTGCCACCTGCAGTGCATACGTATAGAACTCTTCTGAAATTGCAGCAACGAATACTCCCTTCTTCTCAAGTTTCCTGCCTTTCATGAGCGCCATGAGCCGTTCAATGCCAAGCGATATGCCGACAGCCGTGTCACCCTGCCCGTACATTGAAAGTAGGTTGTCATAGCGCCCGCCGCCGCCCACGCTTCCGATTTCATCAGACAATTTTATCTCGAATATGGGGCCAGTGTAATAGTCTAGCCCGCGCACAAGCGAAAAGTCAAGCTCAATTTTTATCTTGCTGTCATACTCTTTTGCGAATTCGATTATTTTCTGCAAATCGTCAGCAGCTTCCTTCGAATATGCCGCAGCAACTTTTAGTTTGGCTGCATTAGCTGCGCTGCCAGTCAGCTCTTCGAGCAGTTTCTTCGCAGCTGTTTTGTCTGCGCCAATCCCAGCGAGCATTTCCACTGCCGCGTCGTTTCCAACCTTGTCGCGCTTGTCGAGTATCCGAAGTATTTGCCCTTCCTTTCCAGAGAGGAGCTTTCCTGCAATCGCAGAAATTATCCTCCGGTCATTCAGACGCACTACGCCCCCTGTGAATCCGAGTTCGGTTATCGCAGTCGTTGCAGCAGCAATCAATTCTGCTTCAGCGCGCATTGTAGTGGAGCCAATAATATCTGCGTCAGCCTGGTAAAACTCGCGGAAGCGCCCCTTCTGCGGCTCCTCCTTTCTCCAGACAGGGGCAATGCAGTAGCGCTTGAAGGGCTTCTTGAATGTATTTGAAGAAGCAACGCGCGAAAGAGGCACAGTAAGGTCAAAGCGCAGCGCCAGCCTCCCGTCATCAACACGGAAAAGTTGCCCCTTTATCTCCTCGCCGCACTTTTTCTCAAGCACATCTAATGTTTCAAGCGCGGGCGTTTCCATTGGCACGAATCCGAACCTTCTGTAAACTGACTTGATGGTGTCTACTGCTTCTTCGCGAAGCGACATCTCATCTGGAAGGAAATCCCTCATGCCTTTTGGCGCCGAATAATCCATGATAGTATGAGATGGGTTGCACTATTTATCCTTATCTCCTGCGGAGGGGCACCAGTTGAGGCTTTTTATTCGTTTCTTGATAGAATATCACACTAGTTCTGATGTGTGGGTTGGCTTATGGAAAGCAAGCTAGTTGAGGGCATAAAGGAAAGCAAAGCACAATCAATGCAAGGCATAGCCCGCGCGCTCGGAAGCGCAGTTGAGAAAGGTTCCCATGCCCGGTGCCGCCGCTACTTTGAAAGGCAGATGCCTATCTCGTGCCTGTGCAAGGTCGCGAAACTTGAGGCTTTTGCAGACAGCCTGGTAAAGGAAGCAGAAACCATAGGTTTGTACGCCTATTGGAAAAACTTGGAGAAAATGCCACTCCGTAAGAGAACAATGGCAGAACAAAGCGTGAAGAACGTCACTGCTGTGGCCATCGCGCGGCTGAAGTCCGCGGCAATAATGGCCAAGATGCTTGGCTATCTTAAGATGAATTTCGGGATGGTCCATCTTTCGCAAAAATACGCCGATGCCGTCCATGAACGGTATGCGATACATACTGAAATGCTGCGTGTTGCAGAAGCATTAAGGAAAAGCAAGGGCGATCTTGTTTCCATCGCAGAGGCGGACCCGGAAGTTGCTGCTTTTTTGAAGAACCCTTCCGACGACGAAAAAAGTCACCCCTTCCATTTTGATGAGCACTTGGTTTCGTTTGCGCGGCTGGTAATACCCATCAAGCAGATACATCGCATGTACTATTCATGTGACAGCGACGACTGGTCCATGCCAACGCACCGGTTTGACCTGCCCCTGATGGAAGAATACAACAAACTGCTCGCGATGCATGGAAAAGAGCTTCCGCCTGAATTAGTAGAGAGGGTCGAACTAACATTGAAAGTCATGCAGGCAAGGCGGAAAATCTTTGACGTATGGCTTGGAGACCGGGAAAACCAGCCCGAACAAACTGATATATGGGACCGTATTGTCTCCTACACTACCTATGACGCGCGCATGAATTACGTATATGCCAAAGAGGAGGCCTTGAGCTGGGTCAGCCTTGCGATATTGGGCCACCCTGAAGCTATGAAAAAGGCAAAATCGTTGAATAAATTAGAGATAGAGAAAATAATCGGCTACAAGCTTCCGGAAAAAGAATAGAAAAAACAAGACTCAGGCCTTCATGCTTGAGTCTATCCATTCTCTGAGCGTTTCCTTTGAGGCAGCGCCAACGCGGTTCGCAATCACTTTCCCGTTCTTGAAAAGCAGTAAGGTCGGGATTGACGCAACCTCGAATTTCTCGGAGAGTTCCGGCTGCTCGTCAACATTCACCTTGCCGAACTTAAGCCCTTTCATCTCCTCGGACAATTGGTCTACGATTGGCCCGAGCATTCTGCAAGGGCCGCACCACGCAGCCCAGAAGTCAACTAATAGCACGCCTGACTTCATTTCCTTTTCAAAATTCTCGTTTGTAAGAGTTATCATAGTTTCACCTTCCACGTGTTGGATGCAATAGCAATAAATTAAACACTACTTACTGCTGGCCTTCAAGTTTTGCCGCTTCCTGGAAATACGATCTGAACTTCGCCGTTGTGGTGAGCGACTTTGTCCTTCCCGCCTTTTTCTGCGTGATAAAGTCCTTTTCCAAAAGCTCGTTCACATCGTCGTAAATCCCGCCGCCGATTTTGAGGAAGAGCTGGTGCTTGGTAATCCCCTCGCTCTTTGCAATATATGCAAGCGTGCGAAGCGCGTGCTTGGACAATTCGGCAGCCTGCGCAAAGTCCTTCACATATCTCACGTACTGGGACCTCAGCCTCATGAAATACTTGCCGCCTTCCTCCGCTATTTCAATCGAGCTTTTGATATTGTTGTAATCTTCCTGCAGATTCTTGAGCCGCTGCTCCACAAAGCCTGGCGCGGCAACGCCGATGAGTTTCCCGAGTTCCTGGAGCGACAATGGCCTTGAGGAAATGAAAAGCGCAGCTTCGATGATCCGTTCGTTTTCCGAGTCTTCCATACATTTGCACCCTTAGACTGTCTAGATTTCCTCTGACTCTTCCTTTTCCTCTTTCGCTGCCTTTTCTTTTCTCTTGGCTTCCGCCTCACTCTCTTTGGCTGTTTCTTCCCTTACCCTTATGAATATTTCCCCGAAGAACTTTTCCTGGAAGATAGTAATCTTTTTGTCCTGCACCAGGTGAAGCACAGGAAGCAGGGTTGCAATGATGCCAAGCGGCGTCTTGTCATTCAAAATTGAAGTGAAAGTGGCAAGCCCTTCTGTATCCTTTTCCTCATTCACGCGCCTGTAAACCTCTGCCATCCTCTGCTCAATGTTGAACTCAGGCAGCTGGATGTTTATCACTGAAGGAATGTCGATTTTGGCAGCCTTGTCCTCGCGCTTCTTCTGGTCCTCGAAAACGCGCTCCATTGCCAGCAGAAGTTCGTCAAGCGTTACCATTCTCTTTGGAGGTATGCGTGTCTTGAGCTCAAGCACGGGGATTACTTCAGTCCCGGAATCCTCCTCAACATAAGTTTCCTGCACCACAACTTGCGCTTCCTCCTCAAAGCGGAGCGCGTCCGACTTGAAGCGGAGCAGTATTGCTGCGGCAAGTATGAGGTTGGCAGGCACACGCAGGTCCAGCAGTTCCATCTTCTTTATGCGCTCAATGTAACCCGAAGTGACTTCTACAATATCGATGTTCCACGGGTCAAGCCGCTTCGCGGCAACAAGGTCAAGAAGCATCTCGCGCCACGTCGGGAATTCCACTAGTTTTTCAAGCCTTAAGTCCTCTCCTGCCATTTTTGAAGTGTCAACGTGCTCCTGTGAATTTGTTATGTCCTCCTCTTCAGAGTCAACCGGCGCGCGCGTTACTTTTTTGCCAGCCTTTGGCTCGTCATCCGTTTCGAATGTTTCCACTGGCTCAACTTCGTCTTTCTCCTTTCCCTTGCCTGGCGCGCCCATAATCCCAAATTTCCCTGCCACTCCTTTTATTTCTTCCCGAAAAGACACATTAAAAATACCTCTTGGGAAATAACCTCATCGGATTGATTCCGTCATATCAAGGGTCATTTCAAGAGTGATTTTTATGGCAAAGGAAAAATCAGTGGACGAAATAACTGCGGACGCGATTCACGAGGGCGGCTACCTTGTCAATCTTTACTTTGACCTTCACGGCGGCTCTGAGGAGGCAGTAAAGAACATCATGGTCGGGTTCATTGGCAAGCTCACAAAGGAGCCGGGCGTTGTATACGCGGTCGGCGAGATTGACAAGCCGGAAAAGAAGGAAGACTTGTTTTCCACATGGGCGCAGGTCAAGCTCCTGGCGCAGGACTTCCACACGCTTACCAGGATTTCCATCCAGTACTCTCCCATTGGCATAGAAATACTCCGCCCAAGCGAGGTGAACCTCACACTCGGGCAGGCGCAAAGCATGCTCTTGGACGTGTCTCAGGCATCGCAGAATTTCACGCGCGTGATAATGGAACGCACTCTCTCCGCACTTGACAGGCAGGAGTATGCGAAGAAGATGGAGCAGCGCATTGAGCTTGGGAAAAAGCTCATGGAAAAGTCCCACGAAAAGAAGTAATTTCAATTTGAATTTGCGGGTTGAAAAAATGGAAAACACAAAGCAGAAGTCCGGAATTCCGGGGCTTGATTCAATGCTTGGCGGTGGAATCCCCCGCGGAAGCGTGGTGACTGTTGCAGGCGGCACAGGCTCAGGCAGGACCATATTCGTCTCGCAATTCCTGGTAAAGGGTGCAATCGACTCAAACGAGCCAGGCCTTTTCCTCTCATTTGACCAGCAAAAAGATTCAATTTACTCGAACCTGTCTCAGTTTGGCTGGGACCTGACTGCGCTTGAGCGCGCGCAAAAGCTCGTGTTCATAGAATACCCTGCAAACGAGCTTTCTGCATTCGCAGAACAGGAGGGGGCGCTTCGCGACCTTATAGAAACGCTTGGCATCAAGCGCATAGTCATCGATTCAATTACCCCTTACTCGGTCCTCTTCCAGTCTGATGAGGAAAGGCGCATGAATGTCCTCAAATTGGTGAATGCAGTGAAAAGCTGGAAGGCAACCTGCATGATCTCTGCAGAAGACAAGCCAGGCTCGCAGCCAGATGCGTTGCCGCACACAATTTCCGGAGTGGAATCATTCTCGGACGGATTCGTCCATCTCTCATACTTGAGGCGCGAAAACAAGCGGGTGCGCGCAGTTGAAGTGATAAAGATGCGCGGAAGCCACCACGAGCACGAACTTCGCGAAGCGCACATAACCGACAAGGGCTTTGCAATCGGCGCAGCTGGCGAGGAAAAACCCAAAAAAGCCAAGAAGATAGTACTTGACGAGTGATGATTCACATGACTGACAAGATAGACCCCTGGTCAAACGAGGCTGCATTCGACTACTCGAAACTCTTTGAGGAGTTCGGCATGTCTGAAATGACTCCTGAAATAGCACACAAATTGGACTTTTACCTTGCGCGCCGCGGAGTGCTCTTCGCGCACCGCGACTTGGAACTTTGGATAAAAGACGCGCTCGAGGGGAAACCCGTAGCATTAATGTCCGGAATTAAGCCCTCGTCCGACTTCCACTTAGGCAGCAAGCTCACGGCAGAAGAGCTCATTTTCTTCCAGAAAAAGTTCGGCGCAAAGGTATTTTACGCAATAGCGGACCTTGAGGCATACGCAGACAACGGCCTGACACTTGAACAGACGCACGAAACAGCCGTTTCCAACCTCGCGGACTTCTTAGCACTCGGGCTTGACGAGAAAAACGCCTACATCTACAAGCAGTCTGAAGAGAAGCGCGTGATGAACATGGCATACATATTCGCAAAGCGCGCCACGCCCGCCATGCTGAAAGCACTATACGGCGACAGGAATTATTCGCTCTACTTCGCAGCACTCACACAGGTGGGCGACATACTGCTTCCGCAGCACAAGGACTTTGGCGGCCCCAAGCGCGTAATTGTGCCAGTTGGAGTTGACCAGGACCCCCACATCCGCTTCTCGCGTGACATTGCATTCAAGGAAAAACTGATGCTTCCCGGCGCAACATACCACAAGCTCATGCGCGGGCTCAAAGGGGACTCAAAGATGAGCAAGCGCGACCCGTCATCCACACTAATGCTCACTGACTCGCAGGAAGTTGCGAAGAAAAAGCTCATGAGCGCATTTTCCGGCGGGCAGTCAACAGCGGAAGAGCAGAAGAAAAAGGGCGGCAACCCTGAAATAGACATGCTCTATGAAGTGATGAAGTTCCATTTCATTACGGATGACAAGCTGCTTCACGAAATGCATGATGACATGAAATCGGGAAGGATGCTCACTGGGGAATACAAGGTAAAATGGATCCCCTATGCGCTCAAGTGGCTTGAGCAGCACCAGAAAAAGAAAGCTGATCTGCTTCCCAAGGCGAGAAAGATTCTTGAGAACGCGCAATAGGCGCGCCTGCAACTAATTTTGTTTCATTAGAATCATTCCCGCTACTTTTTGTTCCATATGCAACATCGTTTTTAAAAGCGGTTCGCAACACATTTTCTTCTCGAATTCTAAAGTGGGGTGGAAATATGACTGCTATAACTATCGTAAAAACTGCCTATACTGCATCTACCAGTTCGTGCATGAGGTTCTTTCTGCTTGCGGGTCATCAATGCACAATGCTGCAAAATATGGTCTGATAATGGCTGATGGCAAAATGCTTGAAGGCAAACTTGAATCTGCGCGAATGATAAATTATGCAGTCAGCGAAATTGCTTTTTCCTATTGTTTCCAAGATGTCAATAACGTTGTTTTTGACCAGCGGGATAAAATTGAGTCGATGTTGCTGAACGCTTCAAGAAGTGCGCCAAAAGTAAGCAGTGACTATTACAAACACGGCGTTCCAACTCACTGCTGAGGTCGAATCGCTTTTCAGTATTCCATTCCTAGTTTAGCCACAGCAACGCGCGGCACGAACGCACAGGTGACTGCAGCCTCAATCTGCTCTGCGCGGTGCATCTTTCCTTTTGAGAACCAACCCAAAGCGCCCTGCTTCCAGCCAATGCGCTCGATGCCTGTGATTTCTGCAAGCGCAACCGACAGATCACTCTTGTCCCGCTTTATTTTTTTTGCAATCTGTTCCGGAACAACAAAACCCATTCCTGTTCCGTATGTTTCGGTTTTTCCGTCGTAAACGCAAGCTATGGTAATGTCTATGTGCGTGTGAGGGTGCATGCGCGAAAACAAGCCAGACTCAATCCCAAGCGAGTAGTCGCACTTGCTGCCTTTCCCTGCTCCGTTCGCTCTCTTCCATGCAGCAACCGCGCGGTTCCTTGCGCCCTCAAACGTCTGGTTATCAAACGGGTGCGCGGGCACGCGCGAGTCTTCGGAGTGGCTGTTAAGCGTGAACTTGCTGCCGAATATGCGGCGCAATGCTGTTGCCGTGCCTTTTCTTTTTGTCGGGTTATCGGTTGCCACTTGTATGCGCAGGGGCACGCGCAGCCTTCCATGCAAGTCTGTTTTTCCCTCGTAAATTGCAACGTTTGAAATTTTCTTCAGGTCATCTCCGTAAAGCAGCGGCACTGTGATTATCTTGAGGGGGCGTAGGCTGTTCTTTTTTCGTTGTCTGTTGATTCGTACTGCAGCGCTTTCCGTTTCCTCGCTCACAATTATCGTATCTGCAGCCTTGTTTCTGTCCGCGCCGCCTGCTTCATTCTCAATTTTGAATATTTCACAGCGGGGCAGCACGCCTGTCTTTTTCAGCGCTGCTTTTAGCCCTGCAAGCCTGCGCGCGTAAGGAAAAGAGGGGTAAATCTTGTTGCGTTTCACGAACGCATCTGATGTCAAGCCAATTGAAACTCGCGAAAACTTCCTGCACGCACTCAGCATTCCCTCGTGGCCAGCGTGCACGTAAGTGAAGGTCCCTCCAAGTATGCAGTGCCCTTTCGCCATATCCACAACTCGTTTACCAGGTATATTTCACGCCAAACAGTTCGTACAAGTAACTCACAAGGAACACAAAGCCGATGAAGAACGGGTAAATCCAAAGCAGGAGCAGGAGCGGCAGTATGTGCTTGGGCTTCATTTCCACATTTGCGATTTCAAAGCTCTTGATCAGGAAGTACGTCCAGATGGCCATCGAGAAAATCCCCAGTATCCACGCGGACTGGAAGGTGAAAAGCCCGTACGACAAGCCTGTTGCGCCAGCTGCAACTCCGCCTGAGAAATTATAGAAGAACGGCGCGAGCCAGTCAAGCATATTCCTTCCCCAGAAGAACATGGTCCATGCGGTGAAGAGCGCGGCAAAAAAGCCTGAGCCTAGCATTGTGGGCAGCACAAAGAAGCCAAAGTCGCCGTGCTTGGGGTTGAAGAAAAGCTCGGAGTATCTCAGCATGTTCATTATGCCGCCCCTGTACCAGCGAAGCCTTTGCTTGTAGAGCTTCACAAGCGAGGAGGGCACAACAGTCAGCACCTTCGCGTCATGGCACGCGGAAATATGGTAGCCGTTCTTCTGCATGCGAAGCGCAATCTCAAGGTCCTCGCTCAAATTCTTCTCGTCAAACCCGCCCAGCTCATCAAGTATGGATTTCTTGTAAAACGCAGTGGGCCCGGGCGTCACATAAATCGAATTGATGTGCGCAATCACCCTGAAGAAAAACCCGAACGACACCCAGTATTCAATTTCCTGTATTTTTTGCAGTATGGACTTCGGCTCATCAACGCAGATGAATACCACCACTGATCCCACGCGGTCGCGCTCGTAAAAGTGCTTGATTGCCTTCATCAGCGTCATTTCCTCTGGATAAGTATCCGAGTCAATGCAGCCGACTATCTCGCCTTTTGCCTTTGAAATCCCATAATTCAAGGCACAGGATTTTCCCATATTGCGCTTGTTCTTGAGAAGAGTGATTCCCTTGTACTTGTTGAGCAACTCATACGAGCCGTCAGTTGAGCCGTCCTCAACAACGATTATTTCCACAGGCGAGCCATACTTCATTTTCCTGCAAGCCTCAATGCACTTGAATATGGTTGACTTGCTGTTGTAGGACGGGATGATTATGCTAACTGTCGGATAGCGTTTTGGTTCTGGCAAATGCTTTTCATCGCTCGCCCCTCCGCTCCAAATCACCAAGTAAGTTGCGAAAATGAATATGGAAAGAATCGCATACGTAATGAAAATTATCTGGTAGGAAATAAGCAGGAAAAGGGAAAGCACAACTGCGATAACAAC
>JAPLWZ010000056.1 GCA_026396335.1 Microcaldota archaeon
AAAATCCGGCATGTCCTACTCCCAGCTTGAGGCACTCGCATCAGCGCCTGAAACATTCGGCGAGCGGATGGAGTCAGTGCGCTCATGCCAGTCAGTGAAGGCGGAAAAAATAGGCGAGCACATAGTTGCAACCGCAATGGCAAAGTCGCACGAGGCGCATTTCGCTGACACGCTCGTGTCGCTTGGCGCTGACATTTCATTTGTTGCCTGCGACGGCGAGGACGGACGAATCTCCGCGCGCATGCGCGAAGGCTTGAAGGGGCGCGTGCGCCTTGACAAGATAATGTTTGAAGTTGGGAAAGTGCTTGGCGGTTCGGGAAGCGGGCACGAGCTCGCGGCAGGCGCCAGTGGCAGCAAGGAAAACATCCGCGCAGCACTTGGCATCTGCGTAAAGCTCGCGGAGCAGCAGTTGCTTTCATCAGAATCGGCGAAAATAAAAGAGATAAAATGGTAAAAAAGCGGTGAATCTATGCCTATAGCAGTTGTAGTCGGAGCGCAGTGGGGCGACGAAGGGAAAGGAAAGATAGTCGACTGCTATGCATCGCAGGCAGACTTAGTGGTGCGCTTCAACGGAGGCGCAAACGCAGGCCACACGGTCGTATTCGAGGGAAAAAAGTACAAATTCAACCTCATCCCATCCGGCATTCTCTACTCGCAAAAAACAAACATAATCGGAAACGGCATGGTAATTGACCCGAAAAAGCTCATTGACGAAATAGACGGTCTTCTGAAATCCGGTCACACGCCCAACCTCGCAATCTCTCCCCGCGCGCACGTAGTAATGCCCTATCACTTTGTCCTTGACGGCGCGGAAGAAATAAGGAAAGGCGGACTTGCAGCAGGAACAACAAAGCGCGGCATAGGCCCCTGCTACGCAGACAAGGCAGCGCGCTTCGGCATCCGCGTGTCAGAACTCATGGACGCACAGCTCTTCCGCGAAAAATTGCACACTATGCACCAGCTGGAATGCAGGATAATCGAGGGAGTTTACGGGCAGGTATTCAAGCAAACGGAAGATGAAGTATTCCTGCAATATTCTGATTACGCGAAGCGTCTTGCGCCCTATGTAAAGGACACAAATGAAATAATCCACAGCGCAATCGCAAAAAACAAGCGCATTCTTCTCGAAGGCGCACAGGCGACCATGCTTGACATTGACCATGGAATGTACCCGTTCGGCACCTCTTCTTCAACAACTGCGGGCGGCGCATGCACAGGCTCAGGCATAGGGCCAACTGCGATTGATGAAGTAGTCGGCGTGGTGAAAGTATACACAAGCAGAGTAGGCTCAGGCCCGGTTCCTACAGAACTCAACGATTCAATTGCTAATTACATCCGGGACAAGGGCGGTGAATACGGCACCACTACGGGTAGGCCGCGCCGCATAGGCTGGCTGGACTTGGTAACAGTCCGCTACTCTGTGCAGGTGAACGGATTCACGGGGTTGGCATTCACGCGCTTAGACACGCTTTCAGGCGTTGAGAAAATCAAAGTCTGCACACACTACACGCTCGACGGCAAAAAAACGGAAAGCATGCCCGCCTCGCACAAGGATTTCGAGCGCTGCAAACCAGTTTACAAGGAATTCAAGGGCTGGAAAGACGTCGGCGAAAAGGAATGGCGCGCAATCGCAAGCAAGGGCTTCAAGGCGCTGCCAAAAGAGGCACAGGCGTACCTAACATTCATCTCCAAGACAGTAGGCGTCCCGATTTACATAGTCGGCGTCGGTCCTGGCAGGGAAGACACGATTGTTTTAAAAGACGTCTTTAAGAGAAAATGAAGTTCATCTCGCCAAATCGCTGCTGCGATTATGCGCGTGCCCCTGTAGCTCACCGGTAGAGCGATTGCATGGTAAGCAATAGGTAGTGGGTTCAATTCCCATCGGGGGCTCTCCTTCTTCTTCTGGCGACACTTTTTTATTGTGTTCATGCCACAAATTGCACGATGGCAGACCCGCTCCTAAGGAAAAAGCCGCCTGTCGTGATTGACGGCGAGAAGGAAGTGCCCTCCAAACCGGCAACACAGCCGGCAGATAGTGGCTTCTATACGAGCACGAACAATTCCAAAAGCAAAAGCGTGCCAGACTCAAAATCCCTAAACGAAGCCGCAGCCAAAAAATCCTCGCCTGTAGTGAGAATAAACGACCAGTCTGAGGAACGCGGCTTTGAAAAGTGGGGCTATGAATGGTTTCTCCTTTTTGGAAGCGTGAACAAGAATAACGAATACGGCTATGCCAACGTTTACTCTGATTACGTAGAGTTGATTTCACCTGAGCCTTTCAGAGGAACCTATTCTGTGTACGTCAAAGGCCCCGAAATTCAGGAGGGCAATCTGGACTTCAGTGTCACAGCAAAAACGGTCGAACAGCTGAGGCAAAACAAAAAGCCAAATCCGTGGGAAGTCAACTGGGTAGTCTGGAACCGCACCTACGCTGGAACGGACGAGGAATACGAGCACGAGGCCAACAAGGAGAATTTCTACTACTTCTACATGCAGCCTGGCGGCGGCTGGGTGCTTGGCAAGGAAATCAACGGCACCAACTATGAACTGGTGTCGTCCAACACAAGGAATGGCGGCAACTGCATCGTGTCTTCGGGCAGCGATGTGAAAAAAGACTACTTTGATTTTGGGCCTGACCCTAGCGGGCAATACGAGGTGCCACTAAAAAAAAGCGATGGCGTGCAGGCTGATGAAAAAAGCGGCATAAAGGTATTCAAGCGCAAAATCAATGGCAGTATTTCGGACTGGCACGATTTTAACATAATGCAGAACTCGAATACTGACGGCTCGGTGACAATCGCAGTCAGCGTAAACGGGGAAAAAGTAGTGGAGTTCATCGACAGGGACAATCCGTACAAGAGCGGCAACATAATGCTTTACAACGAAGACTGCATTGCACAGATGAAAGATCTTAAAATAAACGAGAATTAGCCTGCGCCGTCCTTATCTTTTAGCGCCTTCTAAATCTCAATCGTCTCGCCAAGCGCGGGTGCCATTGCCTCAAAACCCTCAAGCTTTAACTCTTCAGCAAACTCAGCGCAATGGTCGCCGTGCACCACGAACACCCTGTCAGGCTTCAGCGTTTCTGCCAACTTAAATAGTTCGCTGCGCCCCGCGTGCGCGGAAAAGTCAAGATAAGAATAGCTCGCCTTCGGCTTTATGTGGACTCCGTCGTATTCCACATATCCTTTATTCAGCAAATTATGCCCGTTCGTGTCAGGCACAGAATAGCCCGTGAATATCGCCTTTGACTCAGGGCCAAGCTTCAGCAAGTAGCCAAGTGCAGGCCCGCCCTGCAGCATGCCCGCTGTCGCAATTATCACACCCGGCTTGTGCAGCACCTTTCCTCTGTCGCTCTTGTGGAAGATTATCTTGCAGCTGTCCAGGTCGCGCCTGTACTGCTTGAAGTCTTTCATGTACGAAGGATAGTGCGAAAGTATCTCGTTCACCTTTGAGCCCATGCCGTCCACCCAAATATCGACATCCCTGTTCTGGGTGCGGATTATCCTGATAAGCTCCTGCGTCCTTCCTATTGCGAATGCTGGGAACAGCACAGTGCCGCCGTTCTCAAGTGTTTCGCTCATCTGTTCCCCGAGCTGCATTTCCAAATCCTTGCGCGTAGGGTGGTCGCGGTCAAAGTAAGTGCTTTCCATAATGAGCGCATCAGGCCCGACAGGCGGTATTTCGGATGCAAACGTAGTCTTCGTTTCCTCCAGCTTGAAGTCGCCGGAATAAACCACGCGCTTGTCTCCGTTGTCAAGGTCGCAAATTGCAGCTCCTGGTATGTGCCCTGCAGAGTAGAGTTTCAGTTCAGTTTCACCAATCTGGTGCTTTTTATTGAACGAGAGCAGCGTGTTGTGCTGTTGCATGCGCTTTACGTGCGCTGCCCTGAAGGGGAACTCTCCTCTCTTTGCCATTATCCTCATCGAGTCTTCGATTATTATCTGCGCCATCGCCGCGGTTGGCGGGGTGCAGATTACCTCAGGCGAACTGTTCTTGAAAAGCGAAGGGAAGTTGCCGCTGTGGTCAAGGTGCGCGTGCGACATCACGGCATAGTCCACCTTGTGCGGAGGCTCTATAGGGAACGTCTGGTCTGCGTGTATCTTGAGCCCGCAGTCCAACAGTATATTCTCCTGGTCCGACAGCAAAAACGAGCTACGCCCGACTTCCTGCGATGCGCCAAGAAAAGTGATTTCCATATATTGGGATTAGTAGTGAAGGGCTATAAATGCAATACGTCGGGGGCAAGTTGCCCACATAGGTTATCTATTAAAAGATTGATGGCGAACTCACCTGTATGAACGAACTTTCTTTCCTTGATATCGCCATACTGCGCAAAATCGACGCCGAATCATCAGTTGAAAAATTCGGCTCAATGATAAACACTTCCTTTTTTGAGACAGCAAACCTCCTCGGCACCACAAAAATAAAGGGCTACATGAACAAGCTCATTGCGCAGAATTTCATGGACTATGAAATGAAATCCGCAAAAGTGTATTTCGTGCTCACTGAAATGGGCTTCAATGCAACCGGCGGAGTGCGCGTGCAGTCAACCCTTCCCGCCCCAGAGCAGAAAAGTGCGGAAGTTGGCGCTGGCGCACAGGCAAAACTTGACACAAACACAGCCACGCCCCCCTGGGTGAAGATTGCTGATGTGAAGAAGCCAGAGCACAAGGAAAGCCACAAGCCCGATGTTGCGCACATACTCAAGGATGAGGCGGCGGAAAAGCATATTGCTGAGAAAGCGCGCAAGGAAACAACAGAAAAAGAGAAAGCGAAGGCGCAGCCAAAAAGGCAGCCCACTCCTGAGGAGGAAGAGGCTGCAAAGAAAATGAAGCGGGTCGCCTCCAAGGTCGAGTATTACCTGGTGGAATACGCCCCCTATATCGTAATGATCCTGGTGCTGATCGTGATATTCACTGCAGTAATACTATTCGGAATCTCCAAATTGGGCTAAAGGTAATGCACGTGGATTTTGAGCTGCTTTCCAAATACAAAATAGATTATCCCAAATTTGCCAAAGCCCGCACGCCCGCGGATATCATTGCAGCAGGAAAAAAACTAGGCTTCCCCCTTGCAATGAAAATGCTTTCGCCCGATGTGCAGCACAAGAGCGACAAGGGCGGAGTCATACTGGATATCAAAGGCTTAGGCGAGCTTGAGAAAGCCGGGTTCCTCCTTCTTGAGCGCTACCGCGATGTGAAAGTGGAAGGCGTGCTCTTGCAGAGGATGGCCGGCGGCAAGGATTCGGTCGAGCTTATCATCGGCGGGAAAAAAGACGCGCAGTTCGGCCAACTTATCATGCTTGGGCTGGGCGGAATTTTCGTCGAAGTGCTGAAAGACGTTACGTTCCGCGTCTGCCCGATAACCGAAGATGACGCGCGGCAAATGGTCCACGAACTCAAGAGCTACCCGATTTTGGCAGGCGCGCGCGGCAGGAAGCCGGTGAATGAGCGTGCGCTGATAGCGACACTGATGAAAGTCTCCAAGCTCTTGATGAATGAAAATCCAAAAGAGTTCGACATCAACCCGCTCATAATCAATTCAGAGGAATGCACAGCGGTTGACATGAGAATAATCAAGTAAGATTGATTTTGGCGGTAATTGAAATGGCAAAAACAAAAATCCAGCAAACTGCGTTCGCTAGCTCTTCCGCGGAAATACTCGGGCTCAAGGCTTACCCTAGCGTAATTGCGGTGCCTGGGAAAATCGATTCCGCAGTAATAGCGGTTCCAGAGGCATTTGTCGCAGGCGTGCTTGAAGAGTGCGGAAAAAAAGGCATCAAAGGCGTGGTATTAATCACAGGCGGCTTTTCTGAAGTAGGGAAAGTGGAAGAGGAAAAAAAGATAGCAGCAATAGCAAACAAATACGGCATTGCGCTCATAGGCCCGAACTGCATGGGCGTGCTCACCCCCGCTTCCCGCGTTGACAGTGTTTTCCTCCCGATTTACAAGCTCGGCAGGCCGCGCGTTGGAGGCATTTCATTCATCTCACAATCAGGCGCGGTCGGCGGCTGCATCGTTGACCTTGCCGCGCGCGCAGGAATAGGCATGAGCAAGTTCGTGTCATACGGCAACGCGGCAGTGATAGATGAAACCGACCTGCTGCAATACCTTGCGAATGACGAAAGCACGGACATCATTGTAGCCTACCTTGAAGGCGTCCGCGACGGGAAGAAATTCCTGGAAACAGCGCGGGAGATAACGAAAAAGAAGCCGGTAGTGGTGTTAAAAGCAGGCAGGAGCGCGCTTGGCGCAGAGGCTGCCTTGTCCCACACGGGCTCGCTTGCAGGCTCAGCAGAGGCATACAAGGCCGCATTCCGCCAGGCAAACATGATTGATGCTGCAACACTTGAGCAGCTGTTTGACTTTGCAAAAATATTCGACCAGGTGCTTCCCTGCGGCCCTCGCGTGGGGATAGTGACAAACGGCGGCGGCATGGGCGTTCTGGCAGTCGATTCGCTTGAGGATGAATCGCTGCAGCTCGCGAAATTCTCAGATGAAACAAACAAGCTCCTGCGCGCATCTCTTCCCGCATACGCAAACGTGCGGAACCCGCTTGATCTGATCGGCGACGCAGATTCGCACCGCTACGAAATCGCGCTCAACGCAATGCTGAAGGATGAGCATGTGGACATAATACTCCTGGTCATTCTTTTCCAAACCGCGGCAATCGACTCTTCGGTTGTAAACATAGCCATCCGCGCAAGCGACCTGAGGAAAAAGCCGATAGTGGCTGTCTGCACAGGCGGCGAATACACTGAAATGCACAAGCGCATACTGGAGAGCTACGGCATCCCGACCTACTCATCCCCATCATCCGCAATGCGCGCCATCAGCCGCTTCCACGCCTATTCCGTGCACTACGCGAAATACAACAATACTGCTTGCGCTGTGCCCCTTAAGAAACAAAAGTAAACTGGCCCCGGCGCATTACTTTCTCTTCTTGTTTTTCTTTTCCCGCGCCAGCACATTCGCGGCGTGCACCTTCTTGGTCTTCTTGTATTCGTAAAACGAGTAGACCACGGACACTAGGGCGGTGAGCATGAGCGGCACGATGATTATTGCAAGCCTCGCATCGCCCGTGGTGGCAAGCGAAATGAGCGTGAGCGCGCCGCAGATCCAGAACATCTGCCCGACAAGCCTGTTTGTCTTTTCCCAGACTTTTTCATCCGCGAGAGTCCAGGGGGTCCTCACTCCTATGAAATAGTTTCTTTTGGTGAAGTTCAGCATGTAGCCCACATAGAAGAACAGCATGGAAACGGCGGGGATCACTATGATGACTGGGTCAAACCCTTTCCAGTAGCCCAGGTTCGGTATGAGTGTTGCTAGGTAAATCACGCCCATCACAAAAACAAGGATTACCTTAAAGCCCCAAAACTGCTGCGAAAATTCCTCGAGGTTTTCCTGGTAAACTTCTATGTGCGGTATCACAAGCAATCCCAGGTAAATGATAAGCGCGAGGATAGGGACAAGGAAAACACCGACGCCCTTTTCCATCCATCCGTTCGGCTGCCCATCGATTCCCCAGTGGGATATTATCATGCCCTTTTCATCGGCCTGCACTAATGGGTATGCGTAGAATCCGATTGCAAACATCAAAACAATTATCATTATCGGGAATATTTCCTGTTTGTGCACAATCCCACCTCGCACTCCGAATTCTCCGGGAAGGAATATAAAGAAACGCGTGCCTCGATGATGATATGGCAGGGCGCAAAAAATACACATTCCCATTCACAAAGCAAGACGCGCTCTCCTTGATTTTTGCTCTCGCAATCACTGCAGTTGCGCTTTTTCTTTCCACGAAAATCAGCGCGTTTTCCGAATACGGCTACGCAGGCGTTTTCCTAATCTCGCTCATTTCGTCTGCCACTGTGTTAATCCCAGTCCCTGGTTTTGCAGTGGTGATAGCGCTTGCTGCCGCGCTTGATCCAATCCTGCTTGGGGTTGCAGCAGGCTTGGGCTCGGGATTGGGCGAACTTTCCGGCTACTTCCTCGGCTACGCGGGGCACGACGCAGTAACTGCTACCAAAACATTCCGCTCGCACAAAAAGCAAATAGAAAAATACGGCGCGCCTGCGATATTTGCGCTCGCGTTCATCCCAAATCCCCTGTTTGACGTAGCAGGCATTGCAGCAGGCTCGATAAAGATGAAGTGGTGGAAATTCCTCCTCGCAACCTGCGCGGGCAAGGTGCTGCGTTTCATACTCCTTGCATACCTAGGGCTGTGGGCTTCTGGCTGGTTCTAGAAAAAGAAACAGGCAAAAAAAGGAAAAAGAGAAATGGGCCGGAAGAGATTTGAACTCTCGACCTTTCGATTATCAGTCGAACGCTCCAACCAGGCTAAGCTACCGGCCCATTCGTTGTTTTTTCTTATAGGGGAGGAATAAAAAGGCTTTGCAAAGCTTCGCTTTGCAAAATTTGCAATGGTGCGCCATTGCAAAGGCTTTGCAAGCGGGTGGCGCCCTCTCTGAGAAGGCGTTTGTCCGTCAGTTACCTATTTATACGGGCGCCGGCATAATTTTGACAGGTGTTTACAGTGGTACAATCCCAAAAAGAAGCAAACTACGAATTTTCAAGTCGGATCCGTGGCTGGAAATTAAAAACCCCGGTCAAAAAAAGCAAGGAATCTGATTTTACCTCGAAGGAATCTCCCAAATACAGGAAGGAAGCGGAATACAACCGGGTTCACTTTGGAACAGACTGGAAGCAGAAAATGATGGATGCCGCAAAAATGCTTAGCATTTCCACTGGAGATAACCTTACAGATGACGAGGCAGTAAGCCTGGTAAGGGCGATGCAAACAAAACTTGGTGCTGGCGCAGACGGCAAATGGGGCACTAAAACCGACAGGGCATACCGGAACTTTTTCAAAGGTGAGAGCGCGGGCGTGAAGGAAAACATAATTCAAACAAACTATGTGGCGGGCAGCCAGCAATTCGAGTCAACAGTGAGCAAGTTCGCCTCGCAGATCGGCGACAGCTCTGCAAGCACAAAAAAGTTCGTCAGCGATTCACTCAAGGTGTTCTATAACGCGAGCGCAAAAGGCGTGATAAACTCGCAAAAATTCGTCATGGTGAATCCTCAGAATAGCCAGCTTTACATTTTTGACATGGTTAATCAAAAGATCTGGAAGTCTACCTATGCTGCTTTAGGTTCAGGCGGCATCAACACGCGCAACGGGAGCCACGGCACGCCCGATGGGCTATCTTTCCTGAATGGGCCAAACTCCGGCGGCAGGGGCGGCTTTCTGATGTCTGGATCCGAATCATTCAATAGAAATAATGACTCCCGCACAATACGCCTTCATGATCGCAAATGTCCGAAGCACAACCTGCCCGACAACCAGAAAACCACCTGGGGCTGTATAGGTGTGACAAGTACAATACTCAACCAGATGCTGAAAGACCCGTCTTTCTACAAGGCAGGAGTTTTTGTCTGGACCCCTAACTCAAGAAGTCAATACCTATAGTGCTGCAGCTGGAAATAGTGATGTCAGTATCCGTCGCCCACGCTTGTCTTGTAACTGTCTTTCTTGTAAAGTTTTGCCGACTCGTTAAGCT
>JAPLWZ010000026.1:0-3381 GCA_026396335.1 Microcaldota archaeon
AATTTCGCATTGCTGGTTATGACTGGGACTTTCACTCCTATCTTTCCGAGCACTTGCTTGTCTATGCCATTTGCCCGAAGATTGTTTTCAGTGCAAATCCTGAACAATTTCATCTTATCCACCGACTCATCTATGCTTCAAAGGGTTTATAAATATACGCTTAATTTTACCATTTACCACACTTATGCGGTGAGTGAAAAAGAAAGGGACGCTCCCATCGGGATTTGAACCCGAGTTAGAGCCTTGAGAGGGCTCCGTCCTTGACCGGGCTAGACTATGGGAGCGCGTCCAAATGGGCCCGCCCGGGATCGAACCGGGAGTCTTTGCTGTGTGAGAGCAACGTGTTAACCATTCCACCACGGGCCCATTAGCCAAATGAGGCTAGGGTGCAAATCAATGCTCCGCGAAAGAACTAGAAGCTCCTCACACGGGCTTAACTCGCAGACGTGTTCTACCTATATATCCATATAAATCTTGGCGACAGAGAAAATTTCCATGGACAAAGTTGCGCTGCGCGCGGAATTTGCAAAGGACTGGCAGAAGCACTACAAGGTCCAGTCACTGATTGAGCGCGGCTACAAGCGGCAGTTCTGCGGGAAATGCTCCCGCGCCTTCTGGGCAAAAGAAGAGCGCGCCTATTGCGCAGATGCGTCCTGTGTAGGCTATGGCTTTATCGGGAAGAAAATGGCGAAAAAGCCGCTCGGCTATGTCGAAACCTGGAAAAAAATAGAGGAATACTTCAAGAAGCACGGGCACACGTCCATCAGGCCTTATCCGACCGTGGCACGCTGGCGGGACGACTTGTACTTTACAATCGCATCCATCAATGACTTCCAGCCCTATGTTGTAAGCGGCGAACTTGAGCCGCAGGCAAACCCGGTAATAGTGCCGCAGCCCTGCATCCGCTTTTCTGACGTCAGCAATGTCGGCGTGACAGGCAGGCACTACACGAACTTTGTCATGGTCGGGCAGCTCGCATTCAACAACAAGAAAACTGGCGAATTCTACTGGAAGAACGAGGCAATAGCGCACGACTTAGGCTACTTGGCAGCGCTTGGCATTGATGAGAAAAATCTTGTTTTCCTGGAAGACGTATGGGTGGGCGGAGGCAATTTCGGCCCCTGCATTGAGTATTTCGCAGACGGGCTTGAGCTTGGCAACTGCGTTTTCATGCAGTATGAGGTTCTTCCAAACGGTGTAAGCCGCGAACTTTCAACGAAAGTGATTGACATGGGCGCAGGGCTTGAGCGCCTGGCATGGATTACGCACGGCACGCCAATCTCCTATGACCTGGTGTTTGGCAGCGCTTCGGAAATCATAAAGAAAAATGCGGGCATATCTGTTGATGAAAAGCTTTTCCTGGAATACGCAAAACTCTCAGGCTCGCTCAACACTGATGAAGTGGATGACATAGGAAAGGAGCGCGCAACAATCGCTGCAAAGCTTGGGATGTCTTCCGACGAGCTCCTCAGGACATTCGAGCCGCTTCACGCAGTCTACGCGTGCGCAGACCACCTGAAAACAGTGCTTTTCACCTCAAGAGACGGCATGCTGCCTTCGAATTCCGGCGGCGGCTACAATCTGCGCATGATTCTCAGGCGCACATTCGGATTTGACGAGGAATTCGAAATAGGGATTGACTATGCAAAAGTGCTTGAGGCGCACGCGCACCACCTCCGCGAACTGTTCCCGCGCCTGCAGGAGGGGCTCCCGACTGCAATAGCCGTAGTTGAGGAAGAGAAGGAGAAATACAAGGCAGGCAAGGAAAAGGGCGCAGGAAAGGTCGCGAACATGCTGTCCAAAGGGAAGAAAATCGGCGTGGAAGAGCTCAAGAAGCTCTACGTTTCCGATGGAATCCCGGTGGAGCTGATAGCGGAAATAGCAAAGGAAAAGGGCGTGACGGTTGAAATCCCGGACAATTTCTATTCGCTTGTGAAAAAAGAGGACGAGGAAGGTCCTGCGCAGGAGCACAAGGTGGACGTTGAGGGCACGGCAAAGACAAAGACGCTCTTTTATGATTCTGTCGAGGAGTTTGACGCAAAAGTCATTGCCATCAAGGGGAAGTGGCTGGTGCTTGACGCCACTGCATTCTACCCTGAGGGCGGCGGGCAGATTTACGATGTTGGCGAGCTTGAAGGGCAGAAGGTGAAGAACGTTCAGAATGAAAAGGGCGTCGTACTCCACGAAGTGGAGGATGTAACGGTCTTCAAGGTCGGGCAGAAAGTGCATGGGAAAGTGGATGCGGAAAGGAGAAAGCAAATTTCCCGCCAGCACACTGCGATTCATTTGATTAATGCGTGCGCACGCGAAGTTTTGGGTCATCATGTTTGGCAGGGTGGCTCTTACAAGGACGAGCATAAGGCGCAGATTGACCTGACGCACTACAAGAAAATCACTGAGGAGGAGCTCGAGAGGATTGAAACACTTGCGAACGATTACGTGGCTGCCGGGCTTATTGTCAAAACAGAAATACTCGGAAGGATTGAGGCTGAGCAGAAGTATGGCTTCAGGCTTTACCAGGGCGGCGCAGTGCCTGGCAAGGAGCTGCGAGTGGTTTCCATCGGCGAAATAGACCACGAAGCCTGCGGCGGCACGCACAACTACTGCAAGAGCACGCGCGAAATCGGCTACATAAAAATAGTGAAGCGTGAAGGCGTGCAGGATGGATTGGAGAGGATTGTCATCAAATGCGGCCCTGAGGCAATCAAATACGTGCAGGAGCGCGAGAGGATCCTGAGAGATGCTTCTGCCACGCTCATGGTGCCCGAGGCGCAGCTCAAGGATACTGCAATGCGCTTCTTCAACGACTGGAAGGAGAGGGGCAAGGAGCTTGAGAAATTGCAGGGGCTCATGGCGCACACAATTGCCGACAACGCGATGATTTACGCGAAGAAGGAAGGCAAGTTACTAGTTGAACTCACAAAGGCGCCTTACTCTCAGAAACTTGCGGAAGAGGTTGCTGGCAAGCTCGCATCCTCAGGCTTTGCTGCTGTCATTTCCAACACGGACGGCTACATAGTGGCAGTCGCGCCCAAGGGCGGCAGCGAGGACGCGCTTGCGCTCCTAAAGAAGCACGGCGGAAAGGGCGGCGGCTCCGCGGAATTCGCAAGAGGCAAAGTCGAGAAGAAGTAATTGCAATCAGCAGAACGTTTCCGGCTTCTCTAGGAATTCTATGTCCGCGAATTTCTTTGCCGCTTCAAGTAGCGATTTCTTTTTGAACGGCTCGAAGCATTTGTACTGGGATGAGAATTTGACCGCGGTTTCCTGCTTTAGCGCGAAGCCATCATTGTAATTCCTGTTCTTCACTATCTTTCCATCAGTCATTTCATAGATGCATGCGCCGTGCTTCTGCTCGAAGAGAGAGTAGTCGGACTCGAACTT
>JAPLWZ010000026.1:3390-9307 GCA_026396335.1 Microcaldota archaeon
GGGGTTAATGGTAACGTGCCCGTAGCCTGGCGGTACAAGGAAGCAGTCGCCCTTTTTCGCGGAGAGAAGGAGCGCCTCATGCACTGTGTTGCCGCTCGCCCTCTGGAGCAGGAAGTGCGCGTTGCCTTCAAGCACTTCATATGCTTCTGGCCAGATGCCCGGGTGCGAGTGCCCATATGTCTTGTTCATTTCGCCGCACAAGTCCGCCGGGAGTATGCGCGTGATGTCGTATCTGATTGAAGAGAAAAGTTCAGCTTGCCTGTACATGTAGTAAAGCGGCGCGTCCGGGAGGAAGTTGCCCTCAAGATCCGGGTCTGCAAGCACTGCTTTCATCTGTGAGAATGTGCGGATTGAAGGTGTTATTTTCTTGCCGTTGAATAGGAGCAGGTTTCCGTCAAACTTGAGCATAAGAATCCCTGTTGCTGCTACTTTTTCCTCTTCTTTCCCTTGGCAGCTGCCTTATCCTTCTGGATCGATTCAGCGCGCGTCTTGAACGAGCTTAACTCCTCGCCAATGGGGCGCATATGCCTCATCTCACGGTCGCCTGAGTGCTTTGCCAGCTTTTCCTTTTTCAGTTTCTCAATAAGAAGGAAGACGAAATTGGAAAAGTCGCCAAGGTCAACCTCATATTCCTTTGTCACTTCCTCGCAGCGCTGCAGGAGTTTCACGAGTTCAACAAGAAGGCGCGGGTCTATCCTGCCATCCTTGCTGCCGCGCTTTATTTTTCCCACCAAGAGCATGCGGGTGAGTTGCAGTTCGCGGATAAGGCTTCTTACTTTTGTGCGCTTTTCTTCAGATTTGAATTGGAAATCCGAGGAGAGTTCCACCACGGTCTCCCAGGAGACATCCTTGAGGTCCTCTGCCACCTGCACTGGCAGTGCGTATCGAGCGGAGAAAGGAAGTTCGTTTGTTTTGCCTGCCATCGCTATCACTGGAAACCTTCTCGGCTCCGGTTTATAAGTTTAATCTGACGAAGAAAATTTGAAGAAGATGGCAACTCAAAATTCGCAATCAGAGCTTGGCACGGTCATTTCCACCATGGAAGGCCCGACTACGATTGTCTTTTCGTTTGTAATCGGCAGCTCGAAAGTGAGGAAGGGCCAGTTCGTGAAGGTAAAGTCTGATTCCGGTTTTGTCCTTGGCTCAATTTCTGAAATAACGCGCGCAAATCGCTATTTTGAGAGGGCGGAGTCAGTCGCGGAATACGAGCGCACTTCTCCCATGACCGAATCATTCCCCGTGACAGACTGGGAGTATGTAGTGGCAAACGTGCGAGTGCACGGCGTGTTCGAATCTGAAGGCACCAACAGTATTGTGCGAAATACGTTTCCCGTGGCACCAGGCGCAAAAGTGCTTGCGTGCGAGGATGAACTGCTCAAAAAGTTCTTGCAGCTTGATGACAATGGCCTGAATATAGGGAAACTGCAGCACCACTCGCTTGAGGCAAAGCTTTCCATGGGAAAGCTCCTGCAAAAGCATTTGGCAGTGCTGGCAATGTCCGGGAGCGGAAAATCTTACTTCATGTCTGTGCTCATTGAGGAAATGCTCGAGCGGAAGAGCGAGCACGGCAGGATGGCAGTTGTTGTCATTGACTCGCACGGCGAATACAGCGGTTTCCGCGCCACGCAATACGGAAAGCAGACTGAAGTGGTGGATGCGAAAAAATTCAGGATAGCCTTCAGGAAGGTTTCCCCTCAAATGCTTGCTGAGTGGATGCCTGAGATGTCTGCCACGCAGTTCCGCGAACTTGTTCCAATAATGGAGGCGCTTAGGAAGGAACGAAAAGAGAAGCATGAGTCGTACTCGCTTGAAGATTTGATGGACAGGATTGAAGCTGAAATGGCTGACAAGAAAAAAGACAATGTCAAGCGCCCGCTTTTAGCGTGGCTTTCAGCGCTCCGCTCGATGCGGATTTTCGGCCCTGTTGATTACCCCAAACTTGAGGAATCGGTAACTCCGGGGAAACTGGTCGTTCTTGACCTTTCTGACGTTGACAACATGAAAAAGAAGCAGATGTTAGTGTCATACTTATGCAGGCGGCTGTTCAAATTGCGCAAGAAGGAAAAGGTCGCGCCATTTGTCCTTGTGCTTGAGGAAGCGCATAATTTTGCGCCTGAAAAGGCGGAGAGGCAGCACGCCCTGGCAAAAGGGCCGGTTGTAACAATTGCGCGTGAAGGAAGGAAGTTCGGCGCGTGCCTGTGCTTAATCTCGCAACGCCCTGTGCAGCTTGCAACAACGGCGCTGGCACAATGCAACACAAATATCATTCTCAGAATCACAAACCCATTTGACATAAAACACATCGGCGAGTCGTGCGAGGGCATTGATTCATCCATGCTTGATTCCATCACCACGCTGCGCGTGGGCGAGGCTCTCGTAGTCGGCGAGGCGGTCGGCTCCCCTATCTTCGTGAAAATAAGAAGAAGGAAAGCGGAGTTCTCTGCCAAGGGCAAGGACTTGGAACTCATCGCAAAGCGCTTCGAGGAAGAGAAAACAAAGAAAAAGCAGGACGTTGAAGCATTCCTGTAGTGCGGCAAAATGCCTGTGAATCCGGTGATACTCATGTCTGATGAAAAACAGAACCTCACAAGCGAAATAAGGAAGGACTTTTTGGGAAGGCGCGTGGTGCTCACTTCTGCAAGGGGCGGCAGGCCGTCTGACCACGCTCCGCCTGAGAGAAAGCCAAAGTCTGGCGACCCTTCCAAATGCTTTTTCTGCCCCGGAAACGAGCACCTCACTCCCCCTGAGCTGGATAGGATTGAAAAAGGCGGGAAATGGGGGATACGCTGCTTCCCGAACAAGTTTCCGGCATTCATGGAATCAAGCAAGAAGGCGTACGGCAGGCACGAGGTAATTGTTGAAAACCCCGAGCACACAAAAGCCCTTTCAGAACTGAGTGAGGAAAACCTGGTTGATTATTTCACCATGATCCAGAGGCGCATGCGCGCTGCGGCACAGGATAAGAGGCTCAAGTACTCCTGCGTATTCAAGAACGAGGGGCAGGCTGCAGGCGCGTCGCTTGAGCACTCGCACACGCAGCTTTGCGCAATGGAATTCGTCCCGCCGTTAATTGTGAAGATGGGCAAAAAACTCACCTCACTTGCCAAAAGCCCGGAAGCGCTTGCCAAATTCGAAAAGCAGAACAAAAAGAGGATGTGCATGGAAAACGGCCTCTTCTTCGCCTTCTGCCCAAAAGCAGGCAGGTTCAAGTATGAAACCTGGATCATCCCGCGCTTCAAGGTGGCGTCTTTCATTGAGGTGGACGGGGCGCAACTCCGGAGCCTTGCCTCAATATTCAAGCCAGTGCTTTCCGCGTATGATTCGGCAAGCGGCTTTGGCCCCTACAATATCATTTTCCACTCCGCGCCGCACGGCGAGGGCGAGTTTTTGTTCCACATACAAATACTGCCCAGGCTTTCCACATGGGCGGGCTTTGAGCTTGCCACTGACATTGTGATGGTCTCCACCCGTCCGCATGAGGCAGCAGGGCTTCTGAAAAGCTTCATCGAGAAGAAGTAAGTGTCAATATGTACATTTTTGTACACTGTTACACCTGTTTTTAAGCACTTCTTGGCACATTGAAGATTGGAGGGGCAATAGAGAATGGCAATTGAAAAAGTACACTCAGTTAGCACAAGGGATATCTCCAGTGCAAAGGATACCATCTTTGCGGCTAAGGTGCCCTTTGCCCTCCTGAACAATAATGTAAAAACTTCAGTCCTCGGCAGTGCAGTGCGGCGTTCCCGTCCGACGGCAGCAAAGCAGCGCAAGCCCATAATTGTGCCAGCTGGCAAGGACAAGTTCGCTGTTGCTTTCCGCAACAAGGAGACTGGAAAAGTCTCCCACGTGGTGGTCGTTCCCAAGGAGTTCCTCACGCACGCAATCCAAAAGCTCGCAAATCTTGGCGAATTTGCATCCGACTCGTCATTCATCATAAATCCCGTTGATAATGCGGATTCCGGCGAATCCGCGCTCAATGCCGGCGAGGAACTGTCGCTTTATGCGGCAAGGCCAATGGCTCTTGCGTATATAGGCAACAGGATGCACCTTGTCTGCCAGACCGACACGCGCGTGCAGTATGCCAGTATGCCAAAGGCTGCAAAGAGCAGGGCAGTTGTCGGCGTGGTTGCGCTGCTTTCAATGCTCCACAATGATGGCTTTGTCACAGGCGGGCTTTCCCCGGACGCAGTTGTATTCTCAACCAGGCCAATGGTGAAAAACCCATCAAAAATAGAAGCTGCAATTGAGGGGGATTCCATCCTTTTCATACTCGGGCTTCCTGTAAAGTTATTCTTCAGTTTGTCTAGCCCGCTTTTTCAGCGCGCGTGCTCTTCTTCCCTATGCAGCCTTCTCCACTCTTGTGCTCTCGTTCTTGCTCTTGTCCCTCTCCAGCCTGAATACTTCCCCTTCCGAGGTTTCGCCAAGCGCGTTATCGTGAGTTATCACGAATGTCTGCTCTACAATGCTCGGGATTTTGCTGTTTATTGCCTCTGAAAGAAGCAGCACAGCGTCTGCGTCAAGGTTGTGTGTGGGCTCGTCAAGTATGAGCCAGCCTATGTCCGGCGTGAGCACGGTTGCAAACGCTATCCGCAGCGCAAGGCAAAGGCACGCGCGCTCTCCGCCTGATGCCACTGAATCAACCTCGCGCCATGCGCCGTTCTTTTCCATGAGGAGCCGGTAATCCTTTTCATCCGCCTCAAGTTTCACCCCGCTGTAATCCAAATAGGGGTAAACAGAGGGCCAGATTTCACAAAGCGCCTGGTTTATTTCCTCTATCAGGTTGGCGCGAAGCTCCGACTGCGCGGCTGCAAGCGAGTTTTTGTATATCGCCATGCTCTGCGCTGCCACGCCGTATGAGGTTGCGAGCTGTTCCTTTTCCTGCAGGTAAGAAAGTTCTTTCTTTATTGATGCCACGAGTTCTTCCATGAGCCGCAGTTGGTTCTCTCCGCCTGCTGCCTCTGCATCGATTTTCGCGAATGTTAGCCGCAATTCTTCGTATGCCTTTCGCTTTTCCTCATATGTGCTTTCAGAAAAGTCAAGTTTGCTGCGCTCGCCCTGCGCAGGTGTGAACTTTTCAGTTGATGAATCAAGCTCGCCGAATAATTTTGCAGTGCGCTGCATTTCCTCGAATGCCGTGCGCGCACGCTCAAGCTCCTTTTCCAAGCCCGTTACTTCCTGCTGCGCGAATTTGAGCAGGTCGGCTTTTTTCTTCCGCGCCTCTTCTTTCTTCGTTATTTCATTCCTGAACTGTGATACGTCAATGCCTTCTGATTTCAGGCGGGAAAGTTCAGTGCTGTGCAGGCTGTAATCGTTTGCCTTTTTTTCGTATGAAACAAGCGCTGCTTTCTTTTCCTTGAGTGCGGTTGCTGATACAGCAAGTTCCGCCTTTTTTGCCTCAAGCAGCTTTGCTTTTTCTCCGCCAATCTTCTCCGCTTTTCCCTCGGACAAGTCAGAGTCGCACACCGGGCATTTTGCGTGTGCTGTGTCCAGTGTTTGCACTGCAGAAGTTAGTTCTGCAATCTGCGCGTGGATGCTTGCGTGCGATTCCGTGAGATTGTCTATTTCTGTTTTGAGTTTCTGCGCTTCAGAGTCAAGTTCCGCAATTGGTTTTCCATTTAGGATGCTCTGCAGTTTCCTTTCAAGATCCTCGGCGCGTGTTGCACGGTTCTGCGCCAGCAAGAGGCCATTTTCAAGTATGGTGATTTCGGAATTAAGCGACGAATGATCACTTTGCAGGTTTTGCGCTTCCTGCCTTCCTGATGCAAGTAGCTCCTGCTGCCTCTTGTAGAGCGCGCCTGATGCTTCAATCTCTTTTTCGCCTGGTTTTTTCTTCCCATCAACGTCCTTTTTCAGTTTTGCAAGCGCGCCGTCAAGCCGTTCGCATTCGCTCTTTTTCTTCTGGTATTCAGCCCTGGTT
>JAPLWZ010000039.1 GCA_026396335.1 Microcaldota archaeon
CGACAGGTTCGTTGCGCTGAATTTCGCGAACGGGCGCGAATTATGGAGCCAGCAAACCGGCGGGTGGGTGCAAAGCTCGCCCGCAATAACAGACGACGGGGTTTATTTCGGAAGCAATGACGGCTATTTGTACGCGGTTGACTCTGCAGGAAATCTCAGGTGGAAATTCAATTCTGGCGCGCCAATCTGGTCGAATCCGGCCGTGCTTGGAAAGCAAGTCGTATTCGGGAACAATGCAGGGCAGCTATTCGGGGTGGACACTGCAAACGGGCAGAAAATATGGTCATTTTCAGGAGATGGGAGGGCATACACCCCAATCGTCTACAAAGACAGAAACACATTCATATTCGGCACAAGCAAGGGCATGATTTATTCCGTTTCCTCCTCGCCGATCTGCAGCTTCACCTCGCCATCTGACGGCGATGCGATCGGCGACTGGCCATCCGATATAGAGGGCAACGCTTACTCGGAAAGCGGAATTGACCGCGTGGAAGTGAGGGTGGAAAACGGAAACTGGATGATGGCAGCCGGCGCAGAGGAATGGTACGCCTCGGTTGACTTCACCGGCAAGGCGCCAGGCGGCTACATGCTCGAATGCCGCGCAACTGACAAGAGCGGCAGGAGCGAAACAAACCAATATTCCTCGATTTCAGTGATAAAGCAAGACTCGCTTGCGCTCCAGAAGCAGTACATTTCAGCGCCAAGCGAGGTAAAGGACAAGGACAATTTCACGCTTTATGTGACAGACAGCAATGGCAAGGATTTGCACGGCGTCACGATTACGATCGGAGACGTGAAAAAGACCGACAAGAGCCCGTTTGCAATACAGCTTGGGAAAACGGGGCCGGTTGAAATAGGCGTGTCAAAGCCCGGCTTTGAGTCAGGAAAGATAATCGTGGTCGGCGTGGGAGAAGGCAATCTGCTCGTGCCCATGATAATCGTCGTCGCAACTGCCGCTGCAGGGTACTACTTCTTCATAAGGAAGCCAAAAAGCCAGAGCAAATACTCCAGCCTGTAAAGGCAGCATCTACATTGTAAATCTACTTTTTACCACAACCTTTAAATAGCCTGCGAGGCAAAAGAACCACATGCAGATAGAGAAGGATTTTGGCAAGCGCCTCAGCATAATGCCAGACAACCCGCAGCTTAAGCTGGAATTTGCACCAGGCGCGCAGAAAAACAAGCCAACCTACCTGAAGAGGATTGAACCGGACGAGACAGGCAGAGGATTTGTGAACAGGCTGCAAACCCGCCTTGAGGCCGAATTTTCCGAAAAGGAAAAATCCTACAACAACCCGGAGGCAAAAAAAATCCTCGCAGAGCTGCACGAATACTTGTTCTCAAAAAACCTGGAAAAATTCATTTCAAAATATGACGAGCTGAAAGCCGCAGCGCACGAGATTTGCCTCCCGTATCACTACCGAAAATGGGGAGGCACGCCGAAAAACGTGGAGAAGAATTTCAAGTTTACCAAACTGACAGGTGATGAGAGGTCGGCAATAACCCTTCTTATGACCAGGTCGCATTGGCTGACCACCGCCTACTGCAATGCCAAAATCCTCAAGACGCTTGGAGACAACCTGGAGGCTGAGCTGACAATAATGATCGCCCCTGCCCCTCCGCCCACGATTTACGAGAGGATTGCAAAAATGGCAAAGGAAAACAAGGGAGGGATGTTAGCATCTGAAGATTATTGCAACTGCATTTCCATGGTGAAGTGGAAGTTCGCGCTCCTTGCGCTTGAGCTTTACGACGCCGCGGCAAAAACGGCAAACTCAAGCCTGCCAGATGAAAAAAAGGAAAAAAGCAGGGAAACGCTCAAAGTGCTTGAGCAGGAAGAGATCAAAAAAATAATCAGGCTGGCGGAAATACTGCGAAATGCAAAAACCGTGTTCTTCCCGCGCAATGCAGCAGTGTGGTTCAAGCCAGATGCAAAGCAGGAAGCCGCGCTTCAAATTATTGCAATGGAACTTCTGGAAAAAACAGACTGCAAGATTTCAAGGAAGATTGGCTATATTATGCCACTGCTCACGCATCTTCGCACAGGCGAGCCTGACAAGTTCCTTGGGCACTACGAAAAATATCTTCCAAGCCGCACCGAAGGAAAGAGGGGGACCAGCCAGATGAACACTATTTGCGCCGCAGAACTCCTTGAAGACAGCGAGTTATCTAGGGTTGCGGAAAAAATAAAGGAAATGCCAAAGCGGTTCGGGCTCTGAAATCCAAACAGATAGGATTCAGATTGCCGAAAACCTACTCCTTCACTTCGGAAGCCTTCTGGAACACCTTTATTGTGTTCGCCTTGATGGTGACCGGGATTGGCACCGCGACTTCAGTCAATTCCACAGTGACCTCGTCCTTGTTGGTGTCGATCTTTATCACGCGGGCCTTTTCTCCCTTGAATGGGCCGGAAACGAGTTCCACCACGTCGCCCTTGTTTATGGAAAGCACTGCGGGCTTTGCAGCCTCGATCATGCCCTCTATGTCCTTGAGTTCCATGGGCCTGTCAAGCACGCCCTTTATGTGCGGGATCCTCAAGCCCGCCTGGCGCACGGACACTTCGTCCTTGCCCTCAACAATCAGGTAGCCCTTCAGGTCCTCGAAATAAGCAACAGAGTAAATGCTCAAATTCTCCTTCTTCACTTTCTTGAAGAGCATGTCAAGCACTACTTTTTCCTGGCCAGCGGTTACGCGGTACACGTATATCATAAGAACACCCTATTGCACGAGATTCAACACGAACGATATGATTACGCCTATCAGTCCGATCAGAACTATCCCGAGCGCAGTTATTTTTATTATTTTTTCAAATTCCTTCTGTCTTGGCAGTGTTGCCACATTCATCACGCGGCGCGACTGGTTGATGAAGCCCATTATGTCAAACATATTTCCACCAAAAGTTTTTCGTTTCGCTTATCTATCCTAGCAGGTCCAGGTCCAATTCAGCGTCAGACGCCTTTGCAGATGCGCCCAGATTCTGAAGTTCATAATGCGGGAACTTCGCGCCCGCAATGACTGCAAGCACGCGTATGGATGACTTCTTTGCAAGCTTCTCTATCCTTGCGCCCCAGATTATGTGCGAGGAGGGGTCGATCCTCTTTGATACCTCGCTCACTATGAGCTCGGCTTCCTTGAGCGACATGTCCTCGCCGCCTGTCACGTTTATGAGTGCGCGGTTTGCCGTGGAAATATCAACGTCAAGGAGCGGCGAGTTCATTGCAGTGTCTACTGCGATAAGAGCGCGCTGGTCGGGCTTTGCCTCAACTGATGCTTCGCCGATTCCAACAACAGCGCAACCTGCGCTTGTGAGTATTGTCCTAAGGTCCGCAAAGTCAAGGTTAACGAGCCCCGCCTTTGTGACAAGTTTTGCATCCTGATTTTTCCTTCTGATGTGAACGGGAGAGTGACTACTGCGATAGTTAGTGCGCCTGCTGCCTTTGCCTGCTCTGCAATTATGTGCGCCGAGCCTGTGCCTGTGCCGCCGCCCATGCCGCAGGTGATGAATACCATCATGCCGTCGGAAAGCGCGGCCCTTATTTCTTCCTGCGATTCCTTTGCCGCAGCTTCGCCAAGCGCCGGGTTGCTGCCTGCGCCCATGCCGCGGGTTGCCTTCTTGCCAAGCAGGATTTTCTTGTCCGCGCGCATCTTCACCAGGTGCTGCACGTCCGTGTTCATTGCGATGAGCTTTACTCCTTCTATTTTTACCTCGTGAATCCTGTTCATGGTGTTGCAGCCAGAGCCGCCTGCGCCCACCACGTAAATTTTCGGCTTGCTGCCCTCAATGAATTTGAGCAATTCCGCGTCCTCGGCGGAAACCGTAATCCCTTCAGGGATCTGCTGCTCGATGTTGTCAAGACTTGCCATGGTAGTCACTTGTTCGTTTTTTCATCAGTGAAATGTTATATTATATTGCGTTTGCCCACTGTCGCTTGCTCATGCTAAGTATTTTTCGTTTCACGTCTGATGTGATGAGGAAAATTTAAAATGGGCGCACTTTGCCAAGTTTTTCCTTGCCGGCCTCTTTCAGATTGGGACTTACCAGGCTCGCCTGGCGCATTTTTGCCAAAAGTTCCCGGAATCGCATCCCCTTTACCATGGCAATGCTTATCGCTTCCTGCTGCTGCTTGAGCGCCTCTCCGTTCTTGTAAGGCTTGCAACGAATGGCGCCAGCTGCGAGAACCCATGTTTCCTTTTCGGAATTGATTGCATAGGAAAGCGCGACTTCGAGCCCATAGCCTGAGGCTGCATCAAAAAAAGCCCGCGCCACGTCAGACGCGGAAAAAGCATATTTGCCGCCCTCGCCCTTTTCAAATAGGAAATCAAGCGCTGAAAGCCGGATTGCATAATGCCCGGAATAAGCCCATGGCACGTGCGACTCGCCGTTCATCTGAGGATGAATTACCCTGCCAAGGGCGCGGTTGTAATTCAGGAATGCGAGCATGTCATCAATATTCTTTTTTGTCAGATGATCCTGCTGGTCCGCGTCAGCCATAATTATGGCAGTTGCGCCATTGTTCTTGGCGTAAAGGATTCCCTTCATGAACGCTTCGCCTTTTCCCGGCTTTTCATTCGCTTGGAAGGAAATCACATTCGCCCCTGCCTCGCGGGCTATCTGCGCAGTATTGTCCTGCGAGCCGTTTTCCACCACGACAAAATCTATTATTGCGCCCTGTTTTTTGATGGCAATTGCGTCCGCTACTACAGATGCGATTGAGTCCTGCTCGTTATGCGCAGGCATGATGAGCATGGCTTTCTCTTCTGAGGGCATGCACTGATAGTGGTAATAAGTATTTAAAAATGCTTGTAAACAAAATAAAGCCATGGCTAATTTAAGCGTGCGGCACTTCGCCCCTATTGTGAAACCAAAGGCAGGTGGCCTCACAAGCAGGATGGCAGTGCTCCTGGTAGACCATCCATTTTTCGACAAGAAGGAGAGGGCATTGGCGCTGAAAACCTCAAGTGGACAGGAGTACTTGCAAACCTTTGATGCATACGAAAAAACAGTTGTAAAACTTTGCAAAGAGGCTGCGCACCTGAAAATCCCGATTTTCATCATCCGCGAAGAAAACGACGTAAAAAGCAACGAGCCTTATGATAAAACGGTGCTCAGGATAGCCGGCGCTGGCGCAATATTCGTGGCAAAATCCAAAAAGGACGCATTTAATGGATCAAACATATGGAGTCTGCTGGACGCCATCAAAGTACAAGGAGTAATAGTCGCGGGCTTTGATAAATACGTGTGTGCGCTTGAAACCGCAATTTCGGCAAGCATGAGCTATGTAGTAGCAACTTCAGGAGAGCTTCTTCTCGCGGGCAACAGGAGATATGGCGGGCTGCATATGGTCCGCGCTTCCGAATTTTACCAGTCGCTAACGCATTACTACCAAAAAGCAGAAGACCTGTTTGCGGCAATGAAAAAAGCATCTGGCATTGCCTGACCGAGCCTATTCCACTTGCTCTTAATCCATGCTCGAAAGCACTGCACGCTCAAGGTCGACTGCAGTCCATCCTTCAAGCGCCTTTATCGCAAAATCGAGCTTGGACTCCGAACTTGAGTGTATTTCATAGAGCACGTCGCCCTTTTTCACCCTGTCCCCGCGCTCGCACATGAGAAGTATGCCCGCTTCATGGTCATTTGGGGCGCCTGCCGCACGCGCCACCTTGGAAATCATCTTGTTGTCTATGTGGAAAACCCTTCCTTCTTTGTCTGCAAGCACTTTGTGCTTGTAGCGCGCCACCGGAATATCGGAAAGCTTGAGGTTGTGCTTTCCGCCCTGCAATTCCACTATTTCGCGGAATTTTGCAAGCGCCTTGCCTGATTTCAAAAGCTGCACTGCAATGTCGTTGCCCCTGCCCTTTTTCACCTTGCCCGAAAGTTCAAGAAGCGCGCCTGCCAATTGGCACGACTTGTCGCGAAGGTCCAATGGGCCGATATTGTTGAGAACAGAAAGAACGTCTATGCACTCAAGCGAGGGGCCGATGCCATTTCCTATGGGTTCGCTACCGTCAGTGACAAGAACTTCTATTTTCATGCCAAGCCGTTTGCCGATATTTATGAACTCGCGCCCAAGGTCATTTGCCTCTGCCTTGTCAGGAACCTTCGCTCCCCTGCCGATCGGTATGTCTATTATCACGTGCTCCGCGCCAACAGACTTCTTCTTCGCAAGAATGGATGCCAGCATGACGCCCCGCGGATCAAGTGACAGGGGATTTCTGATTTTGATCAGTTTGTCATCAGCCGAAGCAAGCCTAAGAGCGCCGCCCCAGACCACGCAGCCGTGTGCTTTTTTCACTATGTCGCGCATCTCGTCGATCTCAAGCGAAACGTCGCAAAGCACTTCCATCGTGTCTGCCGTGCCGGATGCTGAAGTGATGGATCGACTGGATGTTTTAGGGATGTAAAGCCCTGCTGCGGCGATGATGGGCACGATTACCATCGTCGTTCTATTGCCCGCCACACCGCCAATGCAGTGCTTGTCGCAAATGGGGTGCCTGCCAAGCTGCAGTGTTTCACCCGTGGAAACTACAGATTGCGTGAGCCCGACTACCTCGTCTTCGCTCATGCCGCGTATGTAAACGGATGTTATGAACGATGCGAGCTCTGCTTCTGAAAGCCGGTTCTGCATCAGCTCGCGCATGATTGTTTCTATTTCCTCCTTGGCAAGCGCCTTGCCGTCCATCTTTTTCTTGATGAATTCGATCGAATCAGGCCGCTGCATGTGGACTATCTCCACGTGCGCGTTGTCGGAAACCCCAAGCTCAGAGGATACTTCTGCGAATAAACCGATCTGCCCGGCCTGCACCAGGTCGTTTGAAACGTCAACTATTGCAATGGATTGCTTGCCGCCGCTCCTAAGGATTACGCGGTGCGACGCATAAAGGTCGTTTTGATGTGCTTCCTGTTCGTTTAAGACGATTATCTTGCCGCCTGCAGTTATGTCAAAGCACTTTGCACGGCAAACGTACTTCTTGTATTTCCAAACGTCATCCTTGGATATTTTTTGCATGGCATTCGCTTCTATTGTGAAATTTAAAAAGGAACAGGCAGCAGTAATCAGAGTTCATCTTGACCAAGACCCGTCAATTTCAAGATGCTTCCAAGAAGCCCGCGCGCCAGCTCTCTATGCAGAGGGATTGTGACCGGCGGAAGCTCGCGGTGGACAAGATTCACGTGGCTGCCTTTTCTACTTCGCACGACGTAGCCTTTGGACTTGATGAGGGTTTTTGCAAGCTTCTCCCCTGAAATAAGAGGAAGCTTAGGCACTAAGAGACACCGTTGCTACCTGCGACTTACCAGCGCTTGCTGGCGCTTTTTTGTACGTGCCGAGAGACTCGAGATGCAGAAGAAGCGCTTCTTTTATGTTCTTCAACGCGTCATTCTTTGACTCGCCTTGAGAATAGCAACCCGGAAGAGAGGGAACTTCCACCCAGTAGCCCTTGCCTTCCTTGTGGAGCACCACTTTGACGTTTATTTTCCCGTTCATAGTTAAGTTTAACGCTCGCTTTCTTTTTATACTTGCTTGCAGCGAGTTGCCAGTGGCGCCTATCCACAATTCACCCCCCCCCCGCAACAGAATTAAAAGGAAGTGTACACTAATTTTAGACAAGGTGGTTATGATGGGTTTTATAGTAGACGACTATGAACGCGTTGTTGAGAACATATCTATTATTTTTGGTAAAATACCCACCGCAGTAGGGTATGAGATGACACAGGCTAAACGTGGATTTTCAGAACAAGAAACAGAGAGTGTGAGATTTAATACACCTAATTCTGTAGGATGCTCGGCAGGACAAGTATTGGAGGCATACAAAGAGCTAGATAAAAAAATTGGAAGAATTATCTATGTTGAACCACAAGATAAAAATGAAAAGAAAACACGTACCCCTGGTCTTGAATTTAACATGAATAACAACCTTTCTTTTTTTCTTGGCAACGACGGGAATGTTTATACGAACCGGGACTGTAAAAAACAGATTACAGGGCAAGACTTAACTGCGCTTTTTGAAAAAATCAAAAA
>JAPLWZ010000038.1 GCA_026396335.1 Microcaldota archaeon
ATAACGACGACAGTGAGTGAGAGGGCCAGGAGCGCCCAAGTGCTGGGCTCGGGGGAACTGTTCACATATCCATTTGAGTCGATCATGGCGTTTCCTAAGAACGTGCTTCCGCTATCGCTATAAAAGCTGATGAGCGAAAGCAACAGTGCCACGCCTGCCAGGATGGTTGGAAGGCTGAGGTTGGAGTCGCCGCCTTGGATTTTTGGCATTTCAGGCATTTGGGGCTTGTAGTTCATGCTTGGCGGCGGCGTGAGCGGCTGCTGTGAAGAAGAGGGCGTTTGCCCGAAACTTGAAGGAAGATTGGATGCCATGAGTATCACCGCGGAAATCACTCAGCGCCGATTTTTAATAATGCGCTCCATTCGCATATTGACGAAAAACCTTTCATGAGAAATATAAATCTTTTGTGAGGATAAAGTGCAGAGGCGATCATAATGGCAAAAGTTACGTTCAAATCAGACAACAAGGTAGTCGAGGTCCCGGCAGGCACTTCAATGGTGCAGGCAGCCGAGGACAACGGCGCGACAATCGCATTTTCCTGTAAGGCGGGCGTTTGCGTCTCCTGCCTGTCGAACATAAACAAGGGCATGGAAAACCTGAATGAAAAGACTGACAACGAGAAGGCTACGCTTGAAGGATTTTCCGCCAAGCCGAACCAGCGGCTCGCCTGCCAGGTAATAATCAACGGCGACGTGGAAATCGAGAATCCCTGATTTTTCAGTCGCGGATTTTCTGCATCACTTTTTTGTATTCTTTCCTGAAGCGCCTAATTTGCTCCTTCTGGTTGAATGGCAGTGCCGCTTTCCTGAATCGGCGCGACAGCGTCTCGCGCGCTTTTGGTTTCATGGCAAAGTAGTGCAATACTTTCTGTGCAACATGTTCCGCGTCAAGGTGCGTTACAAAGTCCTTGCGCACCTTCTCGACAACTTCTTTTGTGCCCGTTTCATTTGACACAATGACCGGCACGCCAGCAAGCATCGCTTCAAGCGGCGCTACCGGGAATACGTCGCCGCGCGAGGGGTGCACGTAAAGCGCCGCAGTCCGAAGCGCTCCTACTGCATCATCAGTGATCCTCACGCGGTTTGAAAGCAAATGCGAAAAGTGCGACGGGTTGATGTTCCCAAGCACTATATTCAGCCGGACGTCCGGGTCCGCGCGGAACACGAGCTTCATCGCCTCAAGCAGTATGTCTACGCCCTTGTAGTGGTAGTCATTTGTGGCAATTATTGCGACTTCCTTTGATTCGAGCTGCGGCTTGATGCGCTTCAGCACCCTGTAGCGCTTTGGTGAAATGTAAGTATAGCAGAAATAAGTCGGCTTGTGGATGCCGAGTTTGTGCAGTATCTCTTCCGAATATCTCCCTTCGCAGATGTACGCGTCAACATCGTGCGCAAAGTGAAGGAGGAGATTCCTCTCCGCGCCCTTTATGTTGCCAGTTAACATGTTGTAAAAGACAGGCGTGCAGCAGAGGTTCACTATTTTGGCATCCTTGCTGATAAGGTGCATTTTTTTTGCCGCGGCAGGGTAGTAGTAGCAGCCTTCCGTGAAATAGACGCTGTAACCTTTCGGAAGCGCGGCAACAGAGCGCGCCATGTTTGCAGCCTTCAGGATGAAGTGCTGCTTTTTTGCCACGCGCGATTCGACCTTGAATTCCGATCCGCACACACGCGCGGCAAATTCGCGGTAAGCAGGATGGGGGCCAACGTACAATCCGAGTGTCTTTGCCTTGCCAGCCCGCCTTCTGCTGATTGGTTTTCCTGCCCCCACTGCCATATTGTTTAGATATGAATATACGATTTATAAATGGGATTTGCAAAGTACCCTTATGGAGTTAGACGAGGACATAGAGACAATAGCCCACGGGAGTTTCTGGCACGGGCTGAACTCGCTCATCTTC
>JAPLWZ010000085.1 GCA_026396335.1 Microcaldota archaeon
CAGCCTGAAAAACGGACGGCACACAATCGGAAATCTGCCCCGGTCGCCTGGCAAGTACGCGCAACTGAAGGGAAATCTCCTGCAGCAGATGGCAGATGAACTGAAGAGCAAGAAGCGCATCGCGTCTCTTGTGGAAATAGCGGGCAAAAGCAAGATGGAGATGCCGAAAGAATTCTCCGGTTGGCGGGCTGTAAAAGAAACCGTCATGCCAACTGACAAAAAGCCGATTGAATTGGCATTTTCCAAAACCTATTCACTTCTCCTTGGCGCTGCTCCAAAGGGCAGCATGGATGATTATTCTGAATGGCTCCTCCGGCACACGCAGCGGCGCGAGAAGTGCTTTTCCTGTGCAAGTGGTAAGGCAGTGCACAGTCGCGACTATTGCAATTACTTCTCCCTTCCCAAGGACAGGCTGCTCACGTTCCCGGAATCATTGCAGCTTGGCGGCAGCCTGAAGCTGCCTGAGCAGGACGTGGCAGCGCTCAGCATGGCAAGCGCACACAAACAAATCGGGAAAATAGCCTTTTTCGCATCCGAATATCTTGACGGCACAAATGCAAACCTGATAGAGTGCGCAACCTCCTCAGACTCCAACAACTGCTATCGAACAGAGCCTGCAATATATGCAAAATATTGCGGCTACACCTTCTGGCCGCGAAGCACAGCGTACGCATTCGGCTGCGACTCGCTCCTTGACTCGGAATTCTGCATCAACTGTTACCATTCGGTGAAGCTCAAGCGCTGCTTTGATATGGATTCCTGCCGCGACTGCTCGGATTCATACTTCTGCCACAACGCGGAAAACTGCCGCGACTGCATGTTCTGCTTCAACGTGAAAAACCTCCATTATGCAATCGGAAACGTAGAAGTCGGGCGCGAAAAATTCATGGAAGCAAAAGCCCTACTGCTTCAGTGGATCAACTCATCGCTCTCCTCATCGCACGACCTTAAAACCGACATTTATAACGTTGGCTGCGCAAAAAAGAAACGATAAGATGGCTTCTGAAACATACGCGCACCTCAACAAGGCATGGAAGAGCACCTGCAAAGTGCTTCTTGGCGGCGAAGTGGGCGACATGGCGCGATATGAAAACTACTTATCGCGATATTCTGAAATGGTGGTGCCGAAAAAATCCAGCCAATCCGGCAAAGAAGCCTACTTTTCCACTAACGATTATTTGCCAGGCGCGAAATTCATAAGCCAGGACGAGTTAAGCGATTACCAGAAGAAAATTGCAACCTTCAAATTGGATATAAACACGCTAAAGGACCTTGATTCGATAAGCACTGCTGCAGATGAGGTCGCAGATTACTGCGGGGACGCAGTGCTTGGCAACTCGCAAAACGTGGAAGCATCCAACCGCTGCTTCAATTCGGTGAACGTTTACCGCTCGCAGGAAATATACGATAGCAAATACGTCGCATTCTCATCTGTCGCAAGGTCTGCGGAATTCCTGTTCGGCTCAAACGGGATTGGTGAAACGCGCTTTGGGATAAGGAATTTCAACACGTACCAGAATACCCGCTGCTTTGAATGCGATGTGATCTACAACTCCACTGACTGTTATTATGTCGCAACATCTGGCGACTGCACCCACTGCTTTTTCTCTTTCAACCAAAGGAACACGAGCTATTGCATAGGAAACAGGCGTCTGCCAAAAGATCAGTACCTCAAGCTGCGTGATGCGCTCCTTGAGCAGGTGCGAAGCGACCTTGAGGGGAAGAAAGATGCGCCTGGGATAATCGGATTATTGGAAAGCGCGGGCAACGCACGATCAGGGAGCATTAGTGCAGTCCGGCTGCAGCACGGGAAGAAAAGCAGCGCCACCCGCATACAGCCGAACGTGCCCTCGCCAGTGTTGGACGCATCTTTTGCAGAGACGGCTCACATACTGCTCGGGAAAAGGCTCGGGCCGCTAATCGACTACCGCAACTGGCTTTACAACCACGTCTCCCAGCTCATTTCCGTGCCTTCCGCAATAAACGGGAAAGCAGTGTATGCAGAGCCGCTGAAATACAACTTGGTTGAAGGTGCGCAAAAAACCTTTGTCAAGCTGGGCGAGTCATTCAAGATTGCAGATGAAAAAATAAGCGAGGAGGAACTTGGAAAGCTCAGCATAGAAAACGCGGCACAAGTGCTTGAGAAAATAGTCTATTTCACGCCAGAAGCCGAAGTCGGCACCAACATAAACGTGTCTGCCTGCGCAGCTTACGGCTACGCCATCAATGCGCTTGAGTGCTGGTGGCCGGTGAAAACGAAAAACGCAGCATACTGCGGCTGGTCGCGCGAGTCGGAAAACACATACGGCTGCTCGATAATATTCTCCTCGAAATTCTGCATAAAATGCTTCAACTCGGTAAACCTGAACCGCTGCTTTGAGGTAAGCGACTCCAATTCATGTACAGACTGCTACTTCTGCCATAACTGTGAGAACTGCCACGATTCGATGTTCTGTTTCAACGCAAAGAACCTGCGCTACGCGGTGTGCAATGTTGAAGTCGGCAAGGGAGAATACTCGCGCATCATAAAGCTGCTGCTGGACGGCATCAATGCGAAGCTTGAGAAGAACAAGTCCCTTGAGTACGGGATTTATGATATTTCTGGCAAAGCGAAGGCGAAGAAAAAGTAATTATCTTTTTTTTGCTTTGCCTTTTGTTTTCGCAGCTGGCTTCTTTGATGCTGCAGCACTCGCCTTTGATTTGGAAATAGAAACTGGCGCAGCGCCCTGTTTTGCATACTTTCCAATGCGAAGCTCCTTCATCTTCTTCAGGACCGGGCTCTTTTCTTCGGGCTCTTCCTCTTCTGCTGGCGCCTCTGGCTCTTCTTCCCTGTCAAGTTCTTTCTCCTCTGCGGTTTCTTCTTTTTCTTCAGGCTCAAACGAGTGCTTTATTTCGTACTTGAATGACTTGGATTTTTTCTCGCCCTTTTCTTCTTCCTCTTCAGGCTCGGAAGCGTGTTCCTCCTCTTCCGGTTCCTGTGCGGGTTCTTTCTCTTCCTTTTCGTACATGAGTCCTGTTTCAGACTTATGGAAGTCATCCATCGGCGCGCGGGGTTTTGCAGCTGCCACATTTTTCTTTTCCGGCTCAGGCTCAACCTGCGCCATGCCGCCGCGATGCGCCCGCGTCTCAGGGGCTACTGATGTTGTCTGCGAAGGCGCGTACTGCGCAGAGTCTCCCATGCCTGCCCTGTCCGGGTCCTCAACTTCCCTGTGCACTGTTTCTGTGTAGCCGTATTTCGATGTATCCACCACTCTCAATTTCATGGGCAGAAGGTAAGTTTTGCCATCGAACAGCCTCACAATGCACTCGCGTTGGTGAAGCCTCACAAACATTTCCTTCTTGGATTCCTCAAGTTCGGTCTGCGTGCGGTTCTTCTTGAAGAATTCCTCTATTTTGATTTCCATGATTGATGAAATCGAGGTCGCATCCTGGCGAGCGAGCTTGAACGCGACAATATTCCTCACATTGCCGATGATTGAATCGTACACTTCCTTGCTCAATTGATTCAGGTACTGCGCGGAAAGGTAAAGGTACAGGTTGTATTTCCTTGTTTCAATCAGGATGTCCTTCGCCACCTTGTTCTCCACCCTCGGGAATTCATCAATTGCCAAAATAGTCGGCTTGTCCTGCAGCTGCCCGGTAATTCCGAAGAAGTGCGGGTCAAACGAAAGTATGACCACGCGGTTCTTTCTGAGAACATCAATCAGGCTCTCTTTTTTCATTGTCTTGCCAAGGTACAACTGGTACTCGCCCACGAAGTTCAGTATGGGCAGCACTGCGTCATTGAAGTGGTGTAAGTAAATGTCGTTGAATTCCTCGTCAAAGAAGCGCTTCACTTCATCGTTTTCGCAGCCGCCCACGAATTCCGCGCGCGCAGCAGAATCAGTAAGCAGCATGCTGATATTTGTGAGCGTTAACTTGTCTATCTCAGTGAGCAGGTGAACTGAATAGAACAGCACCCTCTCAGAGTACTTGTTCTCCTGCCCAATTGAAGACGCAATCAGCTGCGCAATGAGCTGCGTGAGAAGGGGCGTTTTCTGCCCGCCCATCTCGAGCGGCTCCACGTAATTATCCACGAAGTTGACGACCTTTTTGCCAGGCATCATCTTCGCGAACTCGCCGTGCGGGTCAAGTATGAGCATCCTCACATTGTCCTTGTGCAATTCCTCAATGGCGCGGAGCATCACGTACATTCCCTTGGATTTGCCCGTGCCTGAAGCGCCCACTATGATTGAGTGCTGGTAAGCGTCAAAGTTGTCCGGGCCAAGAGTCATTCCCGTGTCCTCGAATATCGGGTAGCGGCTTGTAGTGGACATTTTCTTTGGGATGGGCTCGAGAAGCTCAATGTAAACTGCCGGGTTTTTCTCAAGGTCAATCACAAAGAATTTCGGAGGGTTTGGCACCAGAATGAGTGATTTTTTCCCGTGCTCATCAGTTGCAGTTCCAACGCCGAACGTCAGCCCGAGTATCCTGCTTGTGTACATATGAAGCTCAGTAATACTCTCCTTAAGCATGAAGTCAAGGAAGTCATGTGACCCGCCAAGTATGTAAAATCTCGGCGGGATGGAAAACTTGCCCTTCAGCTCAGTAAAATCAAGCGCTTCTGAAAACCGGTAGGGGAAAACGAGCGCGGAAAGCGACTGCATGTTCTTCTTGTCCTTCACGTAGAAGCGCATGGTGTTGTTCTGCCTGTTCACAATGAGCTTGAGGAAGTTCGGGGAAAAGAAACTGGAAAAGTCAAGGAAGCCAAACAGCGGCAGGCGTGCGCGCACCACCTGATTGAACAGGTTCCTCACGTCCTCCTGCTTGATTTTTTCAGAGTAAAGATGGACTTCGCGCACTTTCATATTATTGCCTCGCTTGTATGTCGTAGATTTGCTTTGCACCTTTTAAAACTCTATCTGGCATATTCTCTCCGATAGCATGGCTCCACCCGCGCAGGCACCCGATCCGCTCGACAAGGCATGGCGCTCAACCTGCAGGGTGCTTTTCGGAAGCGAAGTGGGCCCGCTTTCCGACTTTGAAGAATGGCTTTCCGAATATGATGAAAAAATCCGCACTGAGAAGTCCGCGCTGTCAGGAAAATCAGTTTCATTTTCCCAGAATGAATACAATAAGGGCGCGCGTTTCATCACATTTGACGAGGTTGATTTGGGGAAAAAGTTCCAGCCCCTATCGATAAACGAAGTAAAGGACATTGACAGCATTGTGTCCGCAGTGCAGGAGCGGATTTTCTACACGGGCAACGTAATCCTCGGGCATTCAAGCAGCGTGGAAAACTCGAGCAACGTAGTTAACAGCCACTACGTGAAAAGCTCAACAGTAATCAGCGATTGCAAGTACATTGCCTGCTCCCGCTATGTCAAATACTCGGAATGCTGTTTCGGGCTTCTTGGCGCAGAGAAGAACACGCACGTGGTGCGCACCACCGGAAGCGAGCTGAAACGCTGTTTCGAGTGCAACATGGCAGAGCTCCTGTCCGACTGCTACTACTGCGCAAAAGTGCAGAACAGCCACGACTGTTTCTTCTGCTTCGGCACGCACAACTCCGCCTACCAAATAGGGAATACGCCTCTTCCAAAAGACAAGTATGCAGCAATAAAGGCAAAGCTCTGTGGCGAAATAGCGGAAAAACTGAAAAAAGACAAGCGCATATTCTCCCTTCTCACGCTTATTGAAAAGGCGTCATCGCACGCGGTTGACAAGCGCCTGAAGTTCGAGCCTGAGCCGCAACAGAAGTTTGATGGCAGCCCGATTGAGACGGCATTCAGCAAGACAATGAGCATACTTTTTGGGCGCATTCTACAAGGCATAGGCAACTACTCAAAATTCCTGCAAAAGCATATACCTCCTAATATGGAATTCAAGTCCCCTTTGAGCAACAGGCCCTCAATTGCCTGCAACTACCGCATCCACCTGCTGAAAAAGTTCAAATTCGGCTCTCGCATGCCTGCAGAAGAGGAGATGATCTGGGTTGGCAAGAACAGCGGGCTAACCGACTTAAGCGGCGAAATTTCCATGGATTTGGGCGAACTGGTTGAGCGCCTGCACCCTGTGGCGTATACAAACCTTGACAAAGTCGCAGGCAACAACAGGAACTTTACGCGCGCCCCAGTCATGATAGACGCACAGGATTGCATGGATGGTGCAGCATACATTCGCTCGAAAAAATGCGCGTACTGCTTCTGGGCTTCGGGCACGGAGGCATCGTTCGGTTCATACGTGAGCCTCGATTCATCATTTGTAATGAAGAACTTCTACTGCGAGAAGATGCAGCGCGCGTTTGAGTGCGACGGCTGCAATGGCTGCGCTGACGCCTATTACCTGCACAACTGCGAAAACGTGCGGGAGAGCATGTTCTGTTTCAACGCAAAGAACCTCTCTTACGCAATCGGGAATGCAGCGCTGCCGCCCGACAAGTACAGGGGCATCAAAAAGGCAGTGGTAGCGCAACTTGCCGACGAGCTTGAGCGGAATCACGACATAAAACTGGACATATTCAACATTGGCGCGGCAGGGAAGAGGGGCTAGATCCGGGCTAGAGAACGCGCCGACGTGCCCCCGTCGCCCCCCGAACAGTAGCTTTTTAAATTTGAACAGGAAATTTAGCTTAACAATCAAGGACTAAGGTGAGCTCATGGTGAAAATTGTTATCGCGAAGCAACTCGCTGGAAAGAAAATAATCACGAATGACGGTGAGGATCTGGGCCGCTTAATTGACCTGGAAGTAGTCGAATCCTCGGGCAAAATCGAGAATCTCTTAATAGAGCCCAATCTCGACAACCCGACCTCAAGGCGCATGAACAAGGAAGACGGCCTCATTGTGATCCCCTACTCTTCGGTGCTTGCGGCGTCAGACCACATCATCGTGGACAAGAAGACAATCGGCTGATTCCAAAACCTTTCATTTTATTTTTTATTTTATTTTCTTTATCCTTTTTAGGATTTTTTCATCTGTTAGCTCAAGTTGGAGGTGTGGCAATGGATTTCGTTCTCATACTCGGCGGCGTAATAGTCTTCTTTGTCCTGATTTTCGTGCTCATCTACAACTCGCTCATACAGCAGCGCATGCGCGTTGACAATGCATGGTCCCAGATAGACGTGCAGCTCAAGAAGAGGTTCGACTTAGTGCCAAACCTGGTGGAGACAGTGAAGGGTTACGCAAAGCACGAAAAGGAGCTTCTCACTGATATTACAAAGGCGCGCGCAGCAATGGCAAACGCAGGCACCATGAATGAAAAGGCAAAGGCAGACAACATGCTCTCCTCCACGCTCAAGTCTCTCTTCGCAGTGGTTGAAAACTACCCGCAGCTGAAAGCTAACGAGAACTTCCTGATGCTACAGGAGGAACTTTCAGGAATTGAGGAAAAGATAGCATATTCCCGCCAGTTCTACAATGACTCTGTGCTCACCTACAACACGGCAATTGCGACCATCCCGACAAGCATCATAGCGGGCATGTTCGGCTTTGCGGCAAAGGAATTCTTCAAGACCGAAGGGGAAGAGCGCAAGAACGTGAAGGTAAAGTTCTAATCCGGCCAGGTTCCTAACATGGCGGGGAATTCCTTTTACGACCAGATAGCTGCAAACAAGCGCAATTCATACTTCTTGATATTCGTCGTATTCGCGCTTGTTTTCGCGGTCGTTTACGCATTCTCCTTTATTTTCATAGACGCAGGCGACTTTGGCTTTATTGTGGGCGCAGCGCTTGCGGCAATCTACATAACAATCACTTACTTTTTCGCGGACAGCATCGTTCTTTCCATGTCTGGCGCGCGCGAGGCGCAGAAACACGAATTCCCATACTTGGTGAATGTAGTTGAAGGGCTGTCGCTCGCAGCAGGCATACCAACGCCGAAAATCTACGTTATTGATGATGCAGGCCTGAATGCATTCGCAACCGGCACCACGCCGCAAAAAGCATCAGTGGCATTCACAACGGGGCTCCTGAAAGCAATGAACAGGCAGGAGCTTGAAGGGGTTGCCGCGCACGAAATCTCCCACATAAAGAACCTTGATTGCCGCATGGGCACGCTTGTAGTGGTGATGGTGGGGCTCATTGCCATCCTCTCAGACATAGGCGTGCGCTCCATGTTCTGGGGAAGGCGGGGCGGATTCGGAGGAGGCGGAAGCGACCGGGGCAGGGGCAACGGAGAAGCCATTTTCATGATAATCGGCATTCTCATCGTAATACTCGCGCCCATAGTGGCGCAGCTTGTGCGCCTTGCGCTTTCCCGCCAGCGGGAATACTTGGCAGACGCATCCGGCGTGCAGCTCACGCGCTACCCGCCAGGCCTCGCATCCGCTCTTGAGAAAATAAAAAGTTCGGGCTCGGTAGTGCAGCGCGCAAGCGAAACAACCGCATCGCTTTACTTTGCAAACCCCCTCTCAATGGGCTCGCTTCTCTCAACCCACCCGCCGATTGATGACAGAATAAAGAGAATTAAGGAAATGAAAGGCTGACGCCCGGGATCATGCACAAAAGAAGGACTATTTTTTCCTGACAAGCTTTCCAATCATCGGCATTTTCTTTCCAGTGAACCCGCTTGCAGGCGCAGATGAATTCCCCGCCATTTTCTTGTAATTGCTCCCGATTGAAACAATGCTGGTTGCAACCGAAAGCGCGGAAACCGCATAGGTGACAGGCACAAGCATTGCGGACATGGCAAGCGAGGTGCCGAACACAAGTTCACGGACGCGGCCTGCGCTCTGGGGCGCGTGTTTCTCTATTATCTGCGTCACTTCCTTCTGCGCGTTTGAAAGGAGATTCACCTTTTCCGTGGCAAATTTCTCCGGGTTCTTGGAATACTGCCTGCGCAGTCGCTTGAGCTCGACATTCGTCTGCTCGTATTTCTCACGGAGTTCGCCAAGCATCCTGTTTGCCTGCTCCCTCCCGCCGCACGCGGTCACCACGTCTTGTATGCCCCGCTCGTAGTCGCCA
>JAPLWZ010000171.1 GCA_026396335.1 Microcaldota archaeon
TTATGCTCGCCCAGAGTATCACCCAGAGGAGCATGTAGCCGAATTCCGAGCCTGCTGCGATGTTTGTCGCTATGTTGCCAGGGTCCATGTACGCAATTGAGGCGACGAATGCAGGCCCTAGGAAGAGGAGAAGGCCTTTCTTGCTTGCGACTGTGTCTTTCAATTTCTGGAATATGCCCATCAAATTTGCACCCGTGAATAGAACCGATTCAAATCAAACAATAAGGCGGTGCGGATCAGCCTTTTAATCCTTGATAGCGAATTTGAGCCATGGCATCAGACAAGACACGCGCCCTTTTGGGATTTGGAAGGCTTGCAGTTGCCGCTGTTCTCGGCTACGCGATATACGCAGTATGGATAGAAACCAGAATTGGCATGGATGAATGGTATGTGCCCATCGGTGCGGGGCTGGTTGCAACCCTGATGGCGTTTCTCCTGCTGTCCAAGCTGAAAGGCGGCGACTAGACTGACTAGGAGGAGAGTTCAAACATCTTCTCTAGTGACTTCCTTGCTTTCACTGCCACTCCTTCAGGAATTTTTATTTCATTTTCCTTTTTCCCTTCCCGAAGCACATCAAGTATGAGCGCAAGGGAATTCTTTTTCATGTAAGGGCAAAGTGAACACATGCCAATGAATTCTTTTTTTGGATGCTCGGAGCGCAGCCTGTCTGAAAGCCCGCACTCCGTTACCAGCATGAACGATGGCGCGTCCGACTTCGCCACATACTTTTCCATGTCAGTGGTGCCGCCCATCATGTCAGACGCTTCTGCAACAAGGGGCGGGCACTCGGAATGCGTGAGCACTTTCACCCCTGGAAACTCCTTTCGGATTGCGTCGATTTTCCTTCCGTCAAAATCCTTGTGCACCACGCATGATGAGCGCCAAGCGATTATTTTCTTGCCGGTTTCGCGCGCGATGTTTATCGCCATGAACTCGTCAGGCACGAATATTATTTCCTTTTCCTTCATGCCTCCGATTATCTTCTTCGCATTCGCGCTCGTGCAGCATACGTCAGACTCTGCCTTCACTTCCGCAGTTGTGTTCACGTAGCAGACAACAGGCGCGCCAGGGTGCTTTGCCTTGAGTTTTCTTACATCATCAGCAGTGATGTCATCAGCAAGCGAGCAGCCGGCATCCATGGAGGGAGCGTAAACTTTCTTGTTCGGGTTGAGGAGCTTTGCTGTTTCAGCCATAAATTTTACGCCTGAGAAAACGATTACATCCGCTTTTGTCTGCGCTGCCTGCTTTGAAAGCCCGTAAGAGTCGCCAGTGAAATCCGCAACGCCGTAAATAATATCAGGCGTTTGATACGAGTGCGCGAGAATTACTGCATTTTTTTCCTTCTTCAGGAGGTTTATCTCAAGAGTAAGGGGCGCGATTACTTGGCAGTTTTGCAGGTTCCAGCCAAGGGTGCCCATCTTAGAATGGAGCCTTGCAGCCTCTGAACCAATCTCCTTCTCCGTGAATTCCATCGTCCCCACAGGGGTTAATTGGGACAGCGGTAATATATTGATTTCCCGCCATAAAAAAGTACAATGACGCTCCAGTGCGCAAACAACTCCATTGAAGTTCTTCGCAGTGCAGTGAAACAAAAGATAACCGCGCTTGAGAGAAAAAATCCGAATAATTCTCTTTTTGCAAATGTTTTGAACGGGAGCAAAAACAAGCTTGCCTTGCTTTCCACCGCGCTTTCCAAGGCACAAACTGAAGACGATATTTATGAAGTTACGCGCAAGATGACGCAGGTTGAAAAGGAAATGAACGGCCAGCGCGCGCAAAAGATTGAGATTGTGCATGGCATTTCAGCGCAGAGCGGCAAGAGGATTCCGTTTTTTGACTATTTGGTGCAGGAGGAACTGCCGGAAAAATTTGTGGAGACTGCGCTTGATTTTCGGCACGAGGTGAAAGACTTTGGCTGCGAACTTGCGGTGGATTCGGGAATTGTTTTTTCCAAATTGTTCGGGAAACAAGATGAGATATCCGGACACATTGTGCGCACGTATTCAACCCAGCCCGCAGTGCATTCGGAATATCCGAATTGGAAAAGAAGGGGGGAATCGCACGACTTTGCTGTGTCCTGCTCGATAAAACTGTATGACGCACAACTTGGCTTTAGTGGAAAAAACGCGAGCGCGTTTGTTTATTCCAGAATAGTGAATGCTGATGATTTTTCGCAATCTGCGTTTGGTCAGATGGAATCGAAATACAGGATAAGCGGATTTTCCCTCGAGCTAAATGAGGATGGCGAGCGGCTGCACGCGTATTTCATAACAAATAACGGAAAGCTCACTGCCACGCTTTTTGGAAAAACGCTCACCGTGCCGCCTGAGGCATGGCAAATAAATTAGGGAACAATTATTGGAGCGGCGAGTAGTAGTCTGCCTTCTGTTTCTAGACGGCATTGGACTATCCGGGTGGCTACGCCACCCAGATGTTCATCCTCACGGAATGAACAAGCGGCGCAAAGGCCTTGCACCTTCAAATGTCCTAGCACGGGCCGTTTCAGCCTGCCTCCTTCCTCTCCTTTCGTCATATTCATCGAAAAGGGCAGTTTATCCGGAAGGCTTGCGCCTTCCAGCTCCTCAGCCGCTTTCGCGGCTGCGGATCGTTTCTGTTCCCGATAGCCCCTTAAGGGCTGTCAGACTGTTTCCGGTGGGCAGAACTTCCTCCCAGGTTTGAACCTCGGTGAGCCGTCCTCCCGCCGCTCCACAAGAATTGCGTTGTCGCCCGAATAAAAAGCTTTGCCCATATAGGTTTCTTTGTGCCAAGGTAACTCAGATGCGGAAATGCTAGCGCATTTCCACAGAGGAACTTGGTTAGAGTGCCAGACTCATATAACGCCGAAGGGGCAACCCTGAAGCGATCAATTTGAGTGATGAGCCCTTCGGGGCGATGATATAGAAAGGCATTCGGAAGGCAAGATCGTTGCCTCCTCAAACCCGGAGAAATCTGGAAGCCGCGTGTTCAAATCACGCCCTTGGCACATCCTTTTCATCTTAAAACCCTAATTCCAATCAGAATAATCCTTTCAAGGAACTATATATACCGCCAAGCTCGCCAAGGAAGACAAGGTGGTATTGATGGCATTCAAGCAAAAAACAAACGAAAAATTAGCAGAAAGAAATGACGGCAGCATGCCCAATTACAAAGTCATCTATTTCCAGTGCAAATCGGTGCTGCTTGGCACCGATAAGGGAGGCATAGCCCCATTCAGCGTGGGAGACACTAATTTCGACAAGCGCAGGGCATCTGCGTTTGTCAGGGGCGTGAAGCGGAACGGCACGGAATACATAAAGCGGAATTATCCCGTGCTTTGTGAAGGAACTGCAGTATTCCAATAAGAATATAAATCCTAGCACATCCATCAAAACTATGGAATCCCTCACATTTATCCGCGAACAGCGGCGCAAGAGCGGCATGACGCAGCACCAGCTTGCCCGTGCAGCAGGCGTATCGCAATCGCTCATTGCAAAAATAGAGTCAGGGCGCATTGATGCGGCTTATTCCAAAGTCAAGGCAATACTTGAAGCGCTTGACAGGACACAGCTTACGGCAGAAAAAACCGCAGGCGAGATAATGCACACAGGAATAGAGACTGTTTCCCCTTCCGAATCATTGCACGCAGTGGCACAGGCAATGAGAAAGCATTCTATTTCACAGATGCCAGTTGTCGAGGCAAAACAGCTTGTGGGCGCGATAACCGAGCAGGCAATACTGTCACACTTTTCATCTGAACCGAAAAAAATGGCCACGCTTCGCGTATCAGACGCAATGGAAGATGCTTTTCCGACAGCGCTTCCCTCCACGCCGATTTCCGCAGTTGCCTCGCTCCTCCGCCACCACTCCGCAGTGCTGGTCATGGAAAAGGGAAAGATAGCGGGGATAATTACGAAAGCAGACCTTCTCAAGACAATCTGATTTTAATCTTGCGGTGGAAGAGAGAAACATATGGACGCTTCAAAACTTGCATCGGCACAGGAGGCGCTGAAACTTGTAAAGCCGGGAATGAAGCTCGGCTTAGGCACAGGCAGCACCACGGCGATATTCATTGACTTACTGGGAAAGAAAAACAAAGAAGAGCACCTAAATCTTACCTGCATTGCCACTTCAAACGCATCAGAATACCAGGCGAAAAAGCTCGGCCTGAAACTCTCGAGCTTTGAAGAGATACGGCAGTTAGACATCGCATTTGACGGCGCAGATGAAGTGGATGCGAACCTGAACCTCATCAAGGGGCTAGGCGGAGCGCTCGTGCGGGAGAAGATAGTGGACTACCGCGCTGACAAGTTTGTGGTCATGGTGGGCGAGAACAAACTAGTGAAAAAACTTGCAGGGATCCTGCCGATAGAAGTGATACCCATTGCAGAGGATGCGGTAAAGCAGGACCTGATTGCGCTTGGTGCGAAACGCTTCGAGACGCGCATGGACGGCAGGCGCAAATTCATATCTGATAACTCCAATCTCATACTCCACGTTGAATTTGGGGAAATAGATGACCCTGTGAAGATGGAAGACGAGATAAACCGGATTGCAGGAGTGGTGGACAACGGATTATTCACCCGCAACCGCCCCATTGTGATAGTCGGAACGCAGAGCGGAAAAACAAGAATAGTGAAATGAGGTGCAGCCATGCTTATTTTGCCTGAAAAAATGCGTGCAGAGGTACGGAAGCCGTTCGGGCACCTATACGATGGGAAAAAACTCATTGAGATTTGCAAGAATGCGCCAAAGCCGCTCATCGCAGTAGGGGACCAGTGCACATTCAACCTGATCGCGGCAGGCGTATTCCCAGACATACTGATTTTTGACTTCAAGATAAAGAGAGTGGAAATAGCTTCAGACATGAAGAAGGCATTCGCTCCGCATGCGAAGAATGCTTACATGGTGCTATCAGCGCCATCATCCATATCAGATGAATTGATGCACGCTGTAACAGACGTACTTAAGACGAAAAAAGGCGCCATCTTCGTTGTCGGCGAGGACGACCTGTCTTCCCTTCTTGTGATGGCTGAAGCAAAGGCAGGCACGCTTGTTTACGGGCAGCCAGACGAAGGCGCAGTAGTAGTTGCGCTTGGCGGCAAGGAAATCATAAAGAAGGCGAAAGATTTCCTGGACAGGATGGAAAAGCACGAATACTAGATTTTGCAGATTGGCGCAGGAATGGACTTGTGCGAGTTTTCTTTTATCCTTTTGAGTACTGCTGAAACTGTCCGCTTGCCGAATTTCTTTTTCAGCGCATTCTGAGGCATCCTCTTTTCAATTCCCTTCAGTATTTCGTCAGCCTCATCGTATGAGAAGCCAAGCTCTGCTTCCGCAGTGTGCCTTGCCCAAAGCGCAGGCGAGGGAGGTTTGTTTGCCAGTTTCGCAGGAATTCCAAGATGCAGTGCAAGTGCACGGACTTCTGTTTTGTAAAGCCCGGCTATTGGGAAAATATCCGCGCCGCCGTCGCCGTATTTCGTGAAGTAGCCAAGCAAAAGTTCGCTCTTGTCGCCTGTGCCAACTACCAACCCATTGTTCTTGCTTGCAACTGAGTAGAGCGCAGCCATGCGTATGCGCGCTGAAAGATTCGCCCTTGCGAGTTTTTCCTTTGCAAGAGGGCCGTAGGCCAAAAGCACCGGCTCGATTGGAAATGAAATGTGCCGCACCTTCAGAAGTTTGCAGATAGTTTGCGCGTCGGATCTGTCCGCATAGGGGGTTGCGCTTGAATTCATGAGTGCTGCGATCACGTTCTTGCTGCCGAGAGCACGCACACAGAGCGCAAGCGCGGCAGCAGAGTCAAGCCCGCCTGAAACGCCAACTACAGCAGTTTTCCTGCCCGCTTTCTTGAAGTAACCCCTGATGAATGAGACTATTTTTGCCTCTGTTTTTTTCGCATCCATGCTACTCCCTTCCAAAAAATCAGTAAATTGTGATGTGCTTGAAGAACCTCTTCTTGAATTCCTCGAAAACTATGATGAAAAGCGATGCAACGATGATTATTGCGAAATCGCCTGCGTCAAGCGGAACGGTCCTGAATACCGCCTGCAGCGGAGCATAGTATACAATGGCAAGGTGAAGCAATAGCGAGCCTGCTATTGCCGCGAACAGGTATGGATTAGAAAGGAACCTTGCGAAAATAGACTCGCCTGCAGAACGACAGTTGAGTGCGTTGAAGAGCTGCAGGAATACGAAGGTAGTGAATACCACTGTGAGCGCCTTTTCCGGGGCAACTTCCAGGTAATAGCCGAATACCGAGAGCGCGACAAAGCCCATAATGAGCCCGATCACAAGAATTGCCATTATCAGATTCAGGTTGAAGAACTGCGCCTTGGGGTCGCGCGGCTTGTACTTCATCTCGTTTTGCGAGGGCGGCTCTGCGCCAAGCGCAAGTGCGGGCGGGCCGTCCACCATTATGTTTATCCACAGGAGCTGCACCGGGATCAGCGGGAGCGGCAAGCCTAGAACCGGGGCTGCGAACATGAGCGTGAGCGCGGCAACGTTTGTGGACACCTGGTAGCGGATGAATGACTTTATGTTGTTGAATATTGTCCTGCCGTACTTCACCGCGTTTACTATTGATGAGAAATTATCGTCTGTGAGAACGATATCCGCCACTTCCTTTGTGACATCAGTGCCGGATATGCCCATGGCAACGCCAATGTTCGCCTTCTTTATCGCAGGCGCGTCATTCACTCCGTCGCCTGTCACTGCGACCACTTCGCCCCTGCGAAGGTAAGCGGAGACAATCCTGTATTTTTCCTCTGGAGTGACGCGCGCGAATACTGCAACGCCTGGCACGAGCTTGTCAAGCTCGGCATCAGACATATCCGCAAGTACGGAGCCGTCCACTACTTTTTCATCGCCGGAAAGAAGGCCCACTTTCATTGCAATTGCGCGCGCGGTTGTGGGCGAGTCGCCAGTTACCATAACCACTTTTATTCCAGCTGAGCGGCATAGCATTATTGCTTCTGCTGCCTCTGGGCGGGGTGGGTCTTCCATTGCCACCATGCCGACGAATACCAATTCGTGCTCTGTGTTCTGAGTAGTGTAATTTTTCAAATCCTTCATGGGCCTGTAAGCCAGCCCAAGCACCCTGTAACCGTTTTTCCCAAGTTCGCGGGCATAATCAAGAGTCCTCTTGCGCCATTCTGCGCTCATCGGCTTTTCACTGCCATGCATGAACACTTTCTTTGAAAGCGCGGCCAGGCGCTCTGGTGCGCCCTTCACAAATGCAACACGCTGCTTTCCTTCCATTCTGATAGCACTCATCATTTTCCGCTCGGATGCAAAAGGCACTTCGCCTATGAGCGCGTGCGCATTTCTCATTTTCCTAACATAAAGGGCTGGGTCGCGCTTTGCTGCCGATGAATCAAGCCCCTCAGGCCCGAATCCATACGTGCTTTCTGCGAGGATTATTTCCTTTACTACCATCCTGTTCTGCGTTATTGTGCCGGTTTTGTCAGTGCAGATTACCGTTGCCGAGCCTAATGTTTCCACGGCAGACATCTTTCGGACTATTGCGTTTTTCTTAGCCATTTTCTGTACGCCTAATGCGAGCGTGATTGCAAGAACCGTCGGAAGCCCTTCAGGAATAACAGCGACTGCGAGCGTGACGCCCACCACAAACATTGAAACAGCAGGCTCGCCCCTTGCTATCCCGACTATGAAAAAGAGTATTGCTGCGATAATGCCCGCGTAGCCCAAGTCGCGGGATATTCCGCCAATTGTTTTTTGCAGCGGGGTTTCCTCTTCCTTTTCCCCTGCCACATAGCCCACTATTTTCCCGAACTCGGTGCTCATCGCGGTTTCAACGACCACGCCCCGGCAGTGGCCTCGCACTATTGTGGTGCCTGCGTAGAGCATATTGGTTCTTTCAGAAAGGGCTGTTTTTGCGTCGAGCGCATTTGCATCCTTATGAGACGGTGCGGACTCGCCCGTGAGCGCGGACTGCTCTGCCGCAAGATTCACAGATTCTATGATTCTGACATCTGCAGGCACGCGGTTGCCCTCTTCCAATAGTACTATATCACCAGGCACCAGGTGTGCAGACTCAAGCTCCATTTCGCGCCCGCCGCGGAGAGCCACCGAGCGCTGCACCACCATTCTCTTGAGCGCTTCCAGCGCCTTTTCCGCGCGGTACTCTTGCCAGAATGAAAAGAAAACAGCGATTAGCACTGCGACCACTATGGCGCCTGCGTCAACGAGCTTTGTCTTGTCATAGGTCAAGCCTAAGAATAGTGAAATTGCCGCTGCCGCAAGAAGCATGACTATTGGGAGCGACTTGAATTCGGAGAGGAGCTTCAGATACCAGGGGTCCTTTTCCATCTCGGCAATTGCGTTCTGCCCGTATTTCAGGAGGCGCGCTTCCGCGTCAGTTTGAGAGAGGCCCTGCTCGGATGTAGTTAGCTCCCGGAATACCGCGCTTGTTGAATAGGAATGCCACGCTTTGCTGGCTGGCTTTGCCACCTGATCCTCTCCCATGAGAGGGAGTACGGAATAAAGAATTATAAGGAGCCTTCCCTGGCACGCTACGCCGTTGAAACACCGGAATCCTACTCAAAAAGGGTATTTAAACCGCCAAACCGCTCCCTAATCTTATGGAAAGGCATATATTCCTTATTAATGCCATATTAATGGGGTGTTAATATG
>JAPLWZ010000165.1 GCA_026396335.1 Microcaldota archaeon
GCGGAAATCAGCTTCACGGAAACATTTTCAGACACTGCCTCAAGAAGCACGCGCTTTTGCGAGTCGATGTAAATGGTTGATGGCTTGCCGGCATAGGGCACTACCAGGATTTCGAATGCTTCCCTGCCGGAGATTGTTTTCCTTCCTTGAGACTCCAGGGTGACAGGAAGGGATACTTTTGCCCCGCCTGCAGACATCTGGTTTGCAAACCCCCAGGAAAATGTGTCTGAAACTGCAAGCATCCAGGGCGCGAACATGATGATTGATTTATTGCCGTAGGAGGAATTCATTGCTGGGACGGACGGGTCTTCAATGTTCCCCGCCTGCGAGAGACAGAGTGAAATTTTCGTCTCCTTTTCATAAACAAACGCGCCGCTGCAGGATGAATTTTTGTATATTTGATACGTCAGGATATCCGCACTACTCTGCCCTTCGCCGGAATAAACGTATTTTTCCCCGGGCAATAATTGCACATGCGTATTTTTGGCAAGCAGGTCTTCCAGAATCTGCGGAGTCATCTGCACTGGCGAGGAAAGGAAGATTGATGCAACAAATGCCGCATACAATATGAACGAAATATACAGGAGCGCGGATGTTGGTCGGTCAAGATAAGGTGCGATTGGAATTTTTTGATAAATGGAATTAAGCACGGATACCGCGGCAGAAATTTGCGGGGGGATGTGGGGAATCTGCATTGCAAGGGACTTTTTAGCTTCGAGTTCTTTTTTCGTTGCCACGCAGCCCACCAAATAGTTACTTTTTCGCCTTTCTCTTTGCCTCTTCCTCGCGCCAGCGCTTCTTTTCCGACTGTGACATGCCAGACCATCCAGGCTCGGTTGCAGAGCGCCACATCAGCCACACAAGGATTGCAAGCGCCACGCATGCCACGGCTGCAAGAAGGGTTACATCGTCCATGGTCGGAGAAATGGATTGAAGGATTAAATACCTGTGCTGCCGCAGTCAAAATATGGCAACATTCACCTCATCTTCGCCATGCAAGGCGATACTCTTTGGCGAGCATTACGTGGTTTATGGCGCCCCTGCCCTGTCGGTTGCGATTGAGCCGAGAAACTCGGTTAAATTTTCAGATGCGCCATCGGGCGGGCGAAGCATCATCTTGAACTCCGTTTACGGCACAGGGAGAATATCGCAGGATTGCGATTACAACGGCCCGTATGAACTGGAGCTTTTTGCTGCTGTTGCAAAATCGGTTTTCAGCACCAGCGCGGTTGCGCCTTGCTCGGTGGAATTCGTTTCTGCCTGGAAATTGAAGGGCGTCGGCACGTCTGCCTCGCTTTGCGCTGCATTTGCAGCAGGGCTATTTTCGCTTGCGGGAAAGAAGGCAACTCCTGAGGAGATATTCGCAGCCGCGCAGACGGGGGACCTCATTGCGCATGGAGGCAGGGCGTCTGGCATAGACGCAAAGACAGTAAGCGTCGGCGGAGCAATGGAATTCAAGCGGAATTTTTCGCCTCCAGCTTATGATTTCAAGCCAGTCAAGCTCAACCTTCCATCAGGCGAGTCGCTCCTCCTCATTGACACATTCGCAGGAAAGAAAAGCACGACGTCCGAAATGGTTGCCCTGTTCGCGAAATCGTTTGGCATTGCAAAGGCGCCGCAGGAACTGGGTGAGGGCGAACGAGCAAGCGTGCGCGAGGAGTATGATGCCGTTTGGGATTCGCTTGCGCCAGCCATGAAGAAGGGAGACGCAAAAAAAATAGGCGAGCTCATGAATGACAATCACACGCTCCTGAAGAAGAGGGGCGTTTCGAGCAGGGGCATTGATTTTGCAGTGACAGCCGCGCTTGAGGCAGGCGCACGGGGCGCAAAAATGACTGCGGCAGGAGGAGAGGGCGGCGCAGCGATTGCTTTATGCGAAAAGAAAAACGAGAAGAAAATGCAATCGGCTATCGCAGATGCAACCGGCTTTACCGCTTATTCCGTTTCGCTTGCGAAAAAGGGCGCGTGCACCGATTAGTTCTACTCGCGCAGTCTTGCGAAACCTTTATTAAGGGGAAAAGTTAGAAGTGGTAGGCGAGAGCATAATCATGTAATCCATATACCCCTAAGGTGTTTCATCTGGCTGCACAAGTTTACAAAACAGCGATTGCGTCGCTTCAGGAAAAAGATGCCTATTTTGAAAAAGGGAAGATGACGCGCAGCATTCCGCCTACTGCCGGGATTTACAGCTTGCTTGAGAATTTTGATTCCAACGCCTGGAAGAACACCATCCGGCAGATATATTCCGGGGAAAGCAATGAAAACCGCAAAAGAATAGATTGGGTAATCAAAAAGCTGGACCGGTGCTATCCCGAGTCAGTGAAGAGGAAATACAGCGGCAAGCCGGAAATAAGCCATATGTACCGCGCCATGGGATTTGCAGCAGAAACCGGCGCAAGCGTGGAATGGGCGTGCGCGGCGGGCCTGCACGATATTGTTGAAGATTACATGAAAGCGGAAAATCCGCTAACTTATTGGCTTTCCTGGAGCAGGAAAGCAGCGGCATATTCGAAGGAAGACGAAAGCGGCCTGCAGCAAGTACTTGCAGACATTTCTGCAAACACCACGCCGAATGTTGCGGCATGGGTATTCCTTATGGCGCGCAAGGAAGAAAGAGTCGATTATGGCAGGTATCTTGTTGACGTTTACGGGACACTGCCGACTTCAGTTATCAAGGGCATCGATGCAATTGTCAAGCTGCCCGAATACCAGATGGGAAACGTTACATTCAAAGAAAAGGGGCTGGGAAAAATCATTCCGCAAGTCAGGAAGCTGCACAAGATCTCCTGGCTATTGTATGAAATGGCGCTTGCCGGAGTAAAGGAGCACCAGGAAGATACGAAATACGACGGCGCGTGGCAGTACCTGAACATAGTGACAAGATCTAATTTGAAAAAACTCGAACAGGGATGCACCTGGTGCGATGACAGGGCATATACTTCCCGAGTCATGACGCAGTCCGGACCGCATGGAAGCCGAATTGTGAATATTTACGGATGGAACCAGATTGAGCTGCCATTCGTGAAAGAGCGCGAAAGCGGCCTTTACATCGCAGAGAAAAGCTTCAAGGACGCAAAGATACCATTCATAAAAATGGAAACAATGTCAAGCATGCTGCCGAAATACATTGCACAGGAAAAGCAGATTGTCAGGGTGGAATATTGCAAGGCTGACCTGAAGGGCAAGGAAATGCGGCTATCAGAAAACCTGAGGGACAACTACGATGAATACCTTAAGCTTGCCCTGCCCCGCGGCTATGACAGGAAAGAAGAGGTGGAAGAAGTTCTGCAAGGGCCCTATTCGCCATCGAAATTCAAGGATTTTAAAGATTTTGCAAAAATTCCTCTTCTAGAAAATGCAGTTTCGCAGGAATTATCAACACGCACGGCGTTGAACCCTGACGAGAAGACAGATCTTTCAGAGAAAGATAAGAAATCGACTGGGAAAGACGGGCCAGGCATTCAATACTTTCTATTTTAGTTCCAGGCAATAGTATTTTTTTCTTGCCAGTGTGTTCCATTTCAAGAAGCAGCTTTGCCGCTACCTCCGGCTCCATGGGGCCGAGCGCCTCATCTATGTCAAGAAGCACGAATGTGTGCAAGCCGCGCGACAGGTTTTCCGCGATTACATCGTATGTGGTCATTGGCTTGTAGTTCTCACGCCAGTATGCAAGCGTCACCATTTTGCCGAATTTGTATGCCTGCAAGCCGGACTCGCCTATTGCTGCAGACAAAATAGAGGAAGCATGAATTATTTTGACTTCAATTCCTTTCTTCTTTGCCGCGAGAATGAGCGATACGTGCGTGGTGGCAATCATCGGGTCGCCAGCAACAACAAGCGCGATGCGGGAAGACATTGCCGCGTCAATTAATTTCGCCTCGCCCTCTACCTCTGCCCGCCCCAATAGTTCAATTGGCTTGCCAACCAATGTCTCCAATCTCCCCAGTGTTCCTTCAGGAAGAAGATTTGTATAGACTTCTGCGAATATTTTGCCGCAGGCTTTCAGCTCTTCCAAACCGAAAAGCGTTATGCCTTTTTCGTCTGAAATTCCAATCCCTACGAGAGACAGTGAACCCTTTGCCATAGTGGCAGATTGGCTGGAAACCTCTTTTAAATTAGGGCGTCCACTTTCTTTTTGATGGCAAACAAGATCTTGACGAGCGAAGCGAGGCAAGAGACGGCGGGCGCAGTCCGCCGGATGTGCGACAACTGCAAACGCACTGGAAGGGTCTGGTGCCCGCACAATGCCGCGCTTGAAATACGCGCGCGGTTGTCAGGCAGCATGAAGCAGGACATGTTCGGCCCCACCCCGCCGCATGTGTTTGTAGGGCATAATTTCTACCCGAACGTTTACTGGGGCCCGCTTGTTTCTTCCCAGCCTGTAGAGGATGACCCGTCCGCCATGTACGGGCAGACGCTTGAGCAGATAATCGAATCGCGCGCGAGCATGGTGCGCGGGATGAAAAGGGGGCTGGTAAAGCAAGGCGGAAGATTGCTTGACGAGGCGCAGCAGGCAGTGAGGAGCATAAAGCCGGTCGATGCAGAGGCGCACTTCAAAAAAGCGCCCCGTTTTTCGCTTGAGCTGGATGACATAACGCACCCAATAGGCGCAAGCGCTCCGATTGAGAAATTCAAGGTTACCGACAACCCGATTGTGCCGAAAAGGGTGGATGAACTTCACGAGGAGGGCGTGCTTGCAAATGCTGCGCTCCGCGAATTGCTGCTTGAAGGATTTGATGTTCACTACCTATCCAAACTGCTTACTGCAGGAATATTGGGGAAGGAGGAAAACAGGAAACTTGTGCCCACAAAATGGGCGATTACCGCGACTGACGATATTGCCGGCAAGCGGTTCATGGAGTCATTGCGGGATTGCAGGGAGCTTGAAACGCCGCTTGTTTACTCAAATACTTACCTTGACAACCATTTCGAGATACTGCTTCTTCCCGGCAATTGGGAATATGAGCAGTTTGAGGCTGCGCTCACGAAGGAACTGGAAGAGCTCAAGCGCAAGCGGGCGGCAAGAAGCGCGCTGACTTATTCGTCAGCAGCCTGGGCTGACTGGAAGTACGATGGGCGCATTAACATCAGCGAGGAGCACGAACCATTCGCAGGCAGGACAGCATACGCGGACAGCCAGGGCGGAGGCTATTATGCAGCGCGCTTTGCAGTTGCGGAGGCGCTTTTCCACATGAAAAGGCAGGCGCGTGCAATTGTCTTCAGGGAAATTGGAACCGGCTATGACATACCCGTAGGCGTATGGGAAGTACGCGAGAATGTTCGGCATGCATTCCTTAATGAGCCTGAGCGGTTCGCAACTCGGGAAGCGGCATTGGCGCATATTTCCGAAAAACTGTCCATTCCGCTGAAGGAATACATGAAGCGAAGCAAAATCCTGCTCCAACGCCGATTGAACGAGTTTTAATAATCCTTGCCAGCGAAGCGTTGTCATGGAAGAGACGACCAGCAGCGATGTGCCAGATATTTTTGACGAGATAGAAGCCACTATCAGGCAGGCTGCCGGGAAGGAAAAAGTGGTGCTCATCAGGCTTGCAGTTGGGAAGGACGTGACTGTTTCAAAAGTGGAGATTGCGCGCGAAATACACAGGCGGTTTCCAGATGCGAGCCTGGAATTGTCCGACGCAAAAATCACGGGCGACTCGATTGTAGTCAAGGATATTGAAGTCGAATGAAAGATGGGTTTATCAACCTATATAAATCCATTTAACCAGAAATAGTAACAGGTGAACGCATGTTTGTATTTGATGCCATGCTATCGAAAAACCCAACGCCCAAGGGAATCGAATACGCTGGCGAGCAAAAAACTACGAAGGAAACATTCCAGCAGCTTTCTCATTCATACGATTTGAAAGATTTCAATGACATTATGAAAAAATACCTTAGCGGAGAGAAGATGAACAAGGAAGCCGGGTATTATTTGAATAAAACCCACATCAATGACGCATACAAAGAGTTCCTTGGGGCAGCTGGCAACAATAAGGCGGAACTTTTCAAGGGCATACAGTCTGTTTTGAAAGATAGTAAACTGGCAGATAACGAACGCACTTTCCTGTGCTGCATTGCCGCACTTACTGAAGCGAAAATGAATGGAGATAAGGAGATGGAATTGGATCCTAAGGGAGCCATAGCGCAAAATTTTGTGTGCGAATATATAGGCGGCATTACGCATATGAAAAAGATCGGCTTGGGAACCAGGGAAAACTGGGCTAAATACAATGAAAGTTCCAAGACCGATTACAAAAGCCAGAATATACTAGAAAACTACTATGCGAGTTTGGGCTTTAGTGAAAAAGACATTTCTAAAATAATTAATGCGCTTGAAATATTACTAGACAACACCTCTGGCAAGACACTGGACAAGTTGGAAGAGGACAAGAAAATTAAAACGCTCTATCATAAAGAGTATTGAAACGGAGCGGCGAATAGGCGCAAGCGGGACAACCTATTTAATGATTAGATTGAATTCTTCTTTTGTATGATTATCGGTGTGGATGAAGCGGGGCGAGGGTGCATCATAGGCCCTATGGTAATCTGTGCCGCGGCGATAAACCCCCTAGAAGAATACAAGCTGAAAGAGATGGGCGTAAAAGATTCGAAGAAACTTTCCCCCAGCATTCGCGAGGGATTGTACGGCAAGGTCGGGCACCTAACAAAATACGTGACTGTGAAGGTGACAGCTGGAGAGCTAAACGTGCTTATGGGCACGAAAAACCTGAATGAAATAGAGGCAATGAAAATTGCGTATGCGATTGACCAGCTGGGGATTCGCGATGCGACAGTGTATGTTGATTCGCCGGACAATGTGCCTGCGAAATTCGCGCGACGCATTGAAAAGTACCTGAAAACCCGCGTAAAAATAGTGAGCGCGAACAGGGCGGATGACACATATGTCATTGTCGGCGCTGCGTCAATCATTGCAAAAGTCACGCGCGACCGCGAAATTGAGAAGATAAAAAAGGAAACAGGAATCGACTTCAACTCAGGCTATACTTCAGACGTGAAAACGCAAAATGTCATTGCCCGCAGGAAGGATTACCCGCAGCTTGAGAAATATTTGAGGACAAGATGGTCCACGCTCAAGGCAAAGGAGCAAAAGACGCTTTCTGAGTTTGATACGGAAACGGAAAAACAGGGGTGAAATTATGGTGTATGAATCAGCACTCGCAGCAGTGATTGTCGGGATTGCGAAATTGTTTTCTTCTGTTATCCTTGCCGTAGGCTCAATTTACATCGGATTGAAGAGCTTTGATAAATTGACTGCGGGCATAGACGAGCTTCTTGAGATAAAGAAGGGGAATGTCGCAGTAGGCATATTTTTCTTTTCCATCCTGATTGCGATCGCCGTTCTCATACGCCCAAGCGTTGCGGAGTTTGCCGCAGGCATTGAGCCTGGCTACTCGCTCAACCTTATGGCCGTGCTTGCACTCATCAATTTGACCAAGCTGGCATTCTCGCTGATGATTGCAATAATCGCCATCTTCTGCGCATTTTCGCTCCTTGACAAGCTGACAAGCAATATGGACGAGGTGCAGGCGCTCAAAAAAGGGAATATTGCAGTCGCGCTCCTCATTGCCGGACTGATGCTTTCAGTCTCCTTCATAGTGGAGGCGGGAATGCAGACAATGTCCAATATTGGCGTCACTGAATCCTGTGCCATCGCCGCATCGCTTGAGGCAAAAACAGGCGCGGACTTTGGCGCTGCAACCTGCATAAGCGGGCTTGTCAGATGACGTGAGCCAGAGTTTGGCGCTTTCGCTAGCAAGCGAATGATTGCTTAGCAGACTTTTTTTCGCCCTTCTTCTGCCTTATCTCATTACAACGAGCGGGATTACGCCTGTGTCAAGCTCGTGCTTGGCTACGTCGATGGATGACTCGCCCGGCTGCACTTCAAGAAGCGGCGGCGCGCCGTATGAAAGCTGGAGGGAGCGTGCGCCGATTATCCTTGCGAGTTCGAATTTGCTCAGAGTTGCCATGTAAATCCCTCTTGATTAGAATTGACTCACTACTTTTTCCTGAATTTTTCGTATTCCTCGAATTCCGAGGATTTCTTCTTTGCTGCTTGCGTAAGGGGCACTGCTTTCTGGCCATTAACCGCCCTTTGCGACTCTATTCTTGGCAGGTTGTCCAGTTTGAATGAAATGGTTTTTAACTCTTTCAGAATGGCAAGGAGTGTAAATTCCATTGTGCTTGCAGACTTCTGCGCGATTGCCACCCCCTCTGCCCGGGCAGATGTACCATCCCCGCTCTTTGCAATCTCCACATTCCGCATTATTTCACGTATGAGCTCATTTTTGTCCGCAATGCCAGGGATGAGCGTTTGCGAGGCAACTTTTGATGAGCCGGCTGTCTCTATTTCAAGCGTGGCAATGCCGAAGAACCGCTCGGTTATGGTCCGCTCGCTCCGTATGTCTTGTATCCTCGCGTACGGGATAACAGTTGTTTTCCGGGTGAACACCCCCTCGCGGATGATTATGTCCTGAGGGGCAAGCTCGATTGTGAAGTTGTCATAGATCATGCCGACCCAGATATGCAGCGGAAGGCCGACCAGAATGAGGGCGGCAAGCAGCAAGGCTATTGGAAAGAAAGCGTGCGAGAGGCCGAGTATTGCGCCACCCGGCATGAATGTAAAGTAGGCAACGCTTGCCACCAGCCAGAATACGGCGAGGGTGATCAGAGTGGGAAGTTCCCATACCATTTTCACCCGCGAGTCAAGGTGGCGCATGCCGGCTTTTCCTTGAGCCCCCGCTAGGGGCTGCGAATCAGGATTCATAGATTCAGAAGACATAAGTATTGCCTCGATCCCATTTCCCATAAGGGCAGCGCATATTATTCCTGGAAACTCTCATACTCCTTGTCATTGAAAGAATAAATGATTTTGCCTTTGAGCGACTCAAGTGCCGCTTCGCCGGTTTCCTTTTCTACCAGTTCCTTCTGCGAATAGTCTGCTATGTAGCTCTTGCTCCCGAACTGGAACAGCACATAGGAGTTGTGGTTGTCAGTCATGAATACTTTCGCGTTCTGCGAGCCTAGTGAGCGGAGAAGCGAGCATAGGAGGATGGATTTGTCTATCTCGTCGCCTGCCATGAGGAATTGCATTTCCGAAAATTCCAGCCAGAATGAAATTGGCGCTGAAATTGTTTTGAAGGATGAGACATGCTCAAAGCACATCTTCGCAGCCTGCAAGAAGTGCTCTTCGTATACATAAGGGTGGAAGTTTTCAGTTATTGACTCGCGAAGCTCGAGCAGCTTCTCGTGGTGCGGCACTATCATTGCCTTGAGGTCAGTAACAGAGCGGGTTTCGCCCTGCTCAATCATGTCGCGGTAGCGGTCAATGATCAGCTTGTAGAGTTTCAGGCGCAGTTCGTCCTC
>JAPLWZ010000126.1 GCA_026396335.1 Microcaldota archaeon
GACGATCATGTGATTTTTCATGCGCGCTGCTTCGTGCTCTGCAAGAAGCTTTGATTTTCCGTATGCAGTGCGCGGCTCTGGCGTGTCCTTTTCGGAATGGTTGTCCCGCTTGCCGTCAAATACATAGTCTGATGAGATGAAGATGAGTGTTGCGTCGGGTTTTATTGCGAGAAGCGCATCCACAAGGTTCTTGGTGCCGATTGCATTCACCGCGTGGCACTCCTTCTGGTTTTCTTCGCATGCTTTCAGGCTGGCGATTGCTGCCGCATGGAAAACAATGTCTGGCTTTATCGCGCGGATTGCAGTGCGGACAGCAGTTGCGTCGGTTATGTCAGCTTTTTTTATTTTGCCCGCCGAGCCGCTGACAGCAATGCCGTGGACGTCAAAGCCTGCCTTCGCAAAGTATTCGGCGGCATTTGACCCCAAGTAGCCGCTTATGCCAGTGATTAAGATGCGAGGTTTGGAAGTCATTAGCTAACCTTAGAGGCTTTGTTTCCCATTGCTTTCTGCGCGAAGGTCGTGGTCAAGCATCATTTTCGCAAGCTCGTTGAATTTCACCTTGGGCTCCCAGCCAAGGCGCTTCTTTGCCTTCGAGTAATCGCCTTTCAGTATGTCAACTTCCGCTGGCCTGAAGAAATATTTGTCTATTTTTATTATTGCCTTGCCGGTTTTCTTGTCAATGCCCTGTTCTTCCAAGCCTTTGCCCTTCCACTCAATGTGCATGCCAAGAAGCGAGGCGCATTTTTCCACAAATTCGCGGACCGAATGGGATTCATTTGTGGCAAGCACGTAGTCGTCCGGCTCTTTCTGCTGCATCATCATCCACATGCCTTCAACGTAATCCTTTGCAAAGCCCCAGTCGCGTTTTGCCTCAAGGTTCCCCAAGTAAATGCAATCCTGCAGCCCGAGCTTTATTCTTGCGAGCCCGCGCGTGATTTTGCGCGTAACGAATGTTTTGCCCCTGCGCGGCGACTCATGGTTGAAGAGAATCCCGTTGCACGCATATATGTTGTAGCTCTTGCGGTAATTTTTCGTGATCCAGTAGGAGAATACCTTTGCGCATGCATACGGGCTCTGCGGATTGAAGGGCGTTTCCTCATTTTGCGGAATGTGCTTTGCAGCGCCGAACATCTCTGAGCTTGATGCTTGATAGAACCGCGTCTTCACTTCCGTTTCGCGGATTGCCTCAAGGATGCGAAGGGTGCCTATGCCGTCCACTTCACAGGTGTATTCAGGTATTTCGAATGAAACACGCACGTGCGACTGCGCGCCAAGGTTGTAGATTTCGTCAGGCTCTATTTTGCGGATGTTCCTTGCAAGCGATGAACCGTCGTTTAAACTACCGTAAATCCTCTGAATTGTCTTGTCATTCGCCTTCGCCCTTTCGCCTTCAAGGTGCGAGTCGGAAAGCAAGTGGTCGATGCGCTCGGTGTTGAATACTGACGAGCGGCGCACTATGCCGTACACTTCGTAGCCCTTCTCAAGAAGCAATTCTGCCAAGTATGAGCCGTCCTGGCCTGTAACGCCTGTGATTATGGCTTTTTTCATGCCTTAACGCCTCCAAAATACTTCAGTTTGAACATGCTAACAAACAGTCCAAAATACTTTAAAACTGCTCCTGACAGGCGGAATTTTGCAGCTCCGCCCGTTCTGTCTGTCCAAGAGACGGGTATTTCGGCTACTTTTGCACCGGCTATGAGCATCCGGAGGAAAAGTTCAGCGCCAACTTCAAATCCGGCTGATTCCAGCGCCACGCCTTTTGCCTTTGCCGCGCTGAATGCCTTGAAATTGTTTGATGAATCGCTGATGCGCGGGAATAACAGGGATACTTGCACGGCGAGGTTGAACAATCGGTTGGAGATGAGCTTTGGCGCGGAGTAGCTATCTATGTGCGAGCCCCTTAGGAAGCGGCTGCCTGCCACTACATCATAGCCCTCGTTGAATTTTTTCCACATTGTTTTCAAGTATTTTGGGTCGTCAGACAGGTCAGCCATCATAATGACGAGCATTTTACCGCGCGCCATCTTTACGCCGTCGCGCACCGAATAGCCGAATGCGTGCGGCGCTCCGTGGCGCACAAGGTGCACACTTTTGTCGTGTGAATAGAACTTCTGCACAACATCCTGCGTGCCGTCAGTGCTTGTGTCGTCAACAACGAGTATTTCGTATGATAGAGCGTCTCGCTTCAGCTGTTCCGTTATCGCGCGAAGCGTCTTGCCAATGCATTCCGCCTCGTTTTTTGTCGGGATGATAATGGATAGGTCAGCCATATGCATTCACGTTGCCCTAACTAGATTTTTATCCTGTCGTATTCTGCGATGAACATTGCAGATAGCATAATTCCTGCGCCTGCCGCCCTTGCAAGCGTCAGTGTTTCATTCAGGAGCAGGAAACCGAGTATTGCGGCAGAAATTGGCTCAAACAGGAGAATCAGCGATATGCGGGACACGTCTATTTTCGCCTGTGCCTTGATCTGCGCCCATTGCGCGAATATTGATGCGGCAAGCGCGAGGAAGATTATGGAAATGAGCGCATCTTGCGGGTACGAGGTGGGTATTTCGCCCAATGCAAAAACAAAGGGCAGGGAAAGAATAGTGGTTACTGCGAATTGCGCGAAAAGAAGCACCATCGGGTTGGTTGTTGCAGCCCATTTGCCTGTATATAGTATATGGAAGGAGAATGCGAGCGCGCAAATGAGAGTGATTGCATCGCCAATCGTAGGCGCGCCGCCTGCGCCGGTGAGCATGTAAAGTCCGATGAGCGCAAGGCACACTGCAAGCCAAATCTTCCGTTCGGGCGCCTTACCAAACATGAATGCTGAAAGAAGCGGCACGATTATGACGAGGAGGCCAGTAATGAATGCGCTATTAGTTGCAGTGGTGGTGTAAAGGCCGACTGTCTGCGCTGCGTAGCCGATGAACAGGAAAATGCCCAAGAGGCAGCCTCTTTTCAGGTCCTGAGACTTAAGTTTCACGCGTGCGGCAAGGAAATAAGCGCCTAGCGCAAGAGTTGCAAGCCCGAAGCGCATTGTCATCTGTGCAAATGCCTGAAAGGTTTGGAGATTGTCCTTGACTATTACAAAAGTCGATCCCCAGATTATGGTGGCGAGAAGAAGGAGAAAAATCCATTTCGCATCTTTCATCGCAAACCGCCTGCTTACTTGTGTTTTGTAAATTCAACTATCGTTCTGTTCACAATCTGCCTGATTTTTTCTGCGTTGCGGAAACCCTTTGCCCAGAATGAGATAGAAATTGCCATGCTGCTTGGCTTTACTGAGTCAATCACTATCTCGTGCTTCTTGTCTGACAGTAGCCCTTCGGGTTTTGCCTTTGCAAACGCATGAGTGATTGCGCTGTCAAGTTTCACAAGGTCGGTGGAGAGTGGGACTTCCGCTGAAACCGGAACAAGGCTGATTTCGTCCGGAAGCGACAGGTTGGTCACGCGCATTTTCGCGAACTCGGAATTGGAAAGTATTATCGTGTTGTGGTAGATGTCCTCGAGCTTGGTGGAGCGCATGCCGATTTTTTTCACTATTGCTATTTCCCCGCTCGGGAGCCTGATATAGTCGCCATAGTGATAGGGGCGGTCAAGCTGGAGCGCAATTCCTGCGAATATGTTGCCGAGCGTTTCCTGCGATGCAAGACCTAGTATGAGCGCAGTGACGCTGGTGACTGCGAGAAGCCCGCCCACGTCAAAGCCGGCCTGTGAAATGGCGAGCGTTATGCCGATCACGTAGATGGCGAGCTTGGTGACCTTGCGGACAAGGGGCAGAAGCGAGTTGTCCACGCCGAGTTTCTGCATGCGCTTGCCAAGGTGCGTGGTCGTCTGCCCTTCCTCGTAATACCAGCGGATTGCGGCGCCTGACACTTCTGAAAGCATATATGTCCCGATAAGCGTGAGTATGACTGCGAGGTAGTGCTCAAGGAGCGCTGCGGCGTCCGCAAGGTCCGGCGAGATGTGCAGCAGGAAATAGAATAATATCAGGAAGAAAAACGTTTCAAGCGGATTTTTTACTGCAGCAATGATGCGGTCGTCAAGCGTGCTTGCAGTCTTACCCGAAAGCGTCTCCAGTATCCTTGTGACAATTGGGCCTGCGATCTTGCCGACTATTATTGAGACTGCAAACAGCGCGATAATGTGCCCTGCGTAGTAAAGCGATTCGTATTCAGCCATGCAAATGGAAGCGAGCATAAAGAATAATAAAGAAACGGAAAAAGTGGGTGTGCGGCGCCAAAATGTAACGCGAGCGGGCAGGTGGGCGGGTGAGCCATCATAAAGATAGCCGGCGAAATGGCATCCAGAAGGTGGTTTCATGGACACGGTCAAGATAACTGTCAAGTCTTCCGAGAAAGCATCCCGATGGGAGCTCCTGGTGCGCATAATATGGTCGACTTTGTGCGGGATTGTGCTCATCGTGATTGGCATATTCGCCGCAATCGCCGAGATAATCCAGTGGCTCTATGTACTGATTATGGGCAAGAGGCACATGAAACTGAACAAGTTTGTGACAAACTGGCTGATTGCCTTTGCTGCACTTGGCTTCTACAAGAACTTGTGCACTGATGAACGCCCGCCCCTTATGCCTGAACTGTAAAATTTGATTGGCAGAGGAGGAAAAGAGCCATAATAAAGGTTATAGGCGAATAGAGCTTCGGTGATTCAATGGACAGCATAAAAATATCTGTCAAGTCCGATGAAAAGGCATCCAGGATAGAGCTCTTTATCCGCTTTGTCTGGTACTTCATCGCAATGATAATACTTGGCATAATCGGCATATTCGCGTACATTGCGGTAATGCTGCAATGGCTGCACATACTGATTCTTGCAAAGAGGCACCCTGCACTTGGAAAGTTCGTGAACTCCTGGTACACTGCGGTGGCACAGCTCATATTCTACATATTGCTTGCCACGGACGAGCGCCCGCCGCTCATGCCTGAATTCTAGTTGGATTCCAGGCGTTTTTTCTTTTCTTTTTCTTTATTTTTTTCTCTTTTTTTGTTTTTCTTTGCTTTTTTATTGCACTATTCCTTTTTCTTTTGTGGTTAATTACGCACCAGCGTGGCTATAGTATTTATAAATTAGACGGCTTCAATCCTATCACCGGAGTAGTTAATTCCGGAATAAAAAAATAGGTGAACAAATGAGTTATGACGACGACAGAGGCGGATACGGCGGACGCGGTGGCGGACGTGGCGGCAGTGGCGGCTACGGCGGGCCTCGCGAATCACACCCGGCAATCTGCTCGGACTGCGGCAAGGAGTGCGAAGTGCCCTTCAAGCCATCAGAGGGACGGCCTGTGTATTGCAGGGACTGTTTCCCGAAGCACAAGAAATTCTAGGAAGAATTGATTCTTCTCTGAGTTAACCTTTCAGCATCGCCGTATTGCGGCGATGTCTGATGCATTTTGCTGTAAGGCAAAATGCAGATTTTCTTTTTTATTTTTACACACCTCTCAGCGTGAGCTTCACTGGCGTGCAATGGCACGGCACCTATTCCTTGCGGATAAAGTAGACGTACGCGGTCGCGAAAAGCATGGAAATCGCGAAAACAGCAGAGGCAATTGATGCAACAAGCAGGGCAAAACTGAATGAAGATGGCTTTCCAAGCATGAAGAGCATTATGGAAAGAAGCAGTGCAAAGCAGAATATGGCTGCTGCGCCTGTGCGCGCCTTGCGGATTTTTGCATTCACTAATAACCCGGTTACTGCAAGCGCTGTGCCAACCCCGATTAGCACACCTGAAAAGAGCGCGAAATAGGATGCGGCAACGCCTGCGGCAAGCGCGCTTGATATGTCTGATGCCTGCTCGAGCATGCCTGCAGCCATGAAGCCCATGGCAATACCGATCAGAATGAGCAGCCCGCCGGCAATGTAAAGCGCCTTTTGGAACGATAGTGCCATGGATGGATGAACTTGTGCATCACTTATAATCCTTGCGCGAAAAAGTGGAAGGGCGACTGATGAAAGGCGACTGAACATGGAAGATGCAAACGCGCAGCTTACGCGAGAACAGCAAAGAAAGATGCTATCTACTCTCGACAGCGGAGCATCCGGCAGTGCGAATCTTTCAGGAGATCAGCAGAAAAAATCAATGAATGCGTCCAAGGCAGACGGTGCCGCTTACTCGCTCATGACAGGCCTTGGCGACGCATACATACCTGCCGCGGCAATCGCGCTTGGCGCAAGCAACTTTTACATCGGCCTTCTTGCCGCGCTGCCCCAGCTTTTCGGCGCAATAATGCAATTTTTCTCGCTTTCCGCGCTTAGGTTTGTCAAAGACAGGAAAGTATTGGTTGTGATCGGCGCGTTCCTGCACGCCTGCTGCTGGCTTTGCGTTGCAGCAGTAATGCTTTGGCCAGGCCCGCTCTCAATCCCCCTGATAACACTTTTCTTCTCGCTCGGCACCGGCTTTTCGCTCCTTTCCAATCCATCATGGAGCAGCTGGATATCTGACATAGTGCCTGAGAACGACCGCGCCCGCTTTTTCGCAGGCAGGAACCGCCTGATGCAGCTTACGCTGTTCGCAGTCACGTTTATCGCCGGCTTGCTCCTGAACCAGTTGGAATTGGCGTTCCCAATCGCGATTGCATTCGGCATAGTTTTCCTCGGCGCATTCTTTTCCAGGATGTTAAGCGCCCTTTTCCTTACGAGGATGGACAATGTAAAATATGAGATCCAGTTGATGAGGGAAATCCAGTTCAAGCACCTGTTCCTGCTGCCCGCGCACAGGAACGAACTTTGGTTCCTTGCATTTGTCGCCCTGCTCACCTTTTCAGTGCAATTCGCCTCGCCGTTCTTCACGCCCTACATGCTCAACAACCTGCATTTCGACCTTGTAGCGCTCGGCATTGTGACTGCGACCTCGGTCTTAACCAGGGTAATCTGCTACCCTTATTGGGGAAAAATAATCGACCGGTTCGGCAACCGCACCGTGCTCATTGCAACGGCATTCATCTCGCCATTAGGCTCGGTCCTCTGGCTCCTTTCCAAAGATCTGCCCATGCTGGTGCTGTTCAACATAGTTTCCGGCTTTATCTGGTCGGGATATGAAATAGCGGTCTTCAACTACGCGCTCTCGCTTGTTGGCAGGGAATTGCGCACCTCGTTCATTTCCAAATACAATATTTTCGTGAATGTCTTTTATGCGGGCGGCGCAATAGCGGGCGGGCTGTTCCTTGCTAATTTCAGCCAGGTCGCATTCTTCGGCTTCAGCGGCATCCTGCTGGTTTTCCTGATTTCAGCAGTGTTGCGCCTCACGGTGGCAGTTGCCTTCACGCCCAAACTCGCAGGCGGCAGGGAAGTGATGAACACAAGTCAGGAGCGCGCCATGATATTTGACATAGTCGCAGTCTACCCGATGCAGGGCGCTGTCAGCAACGTGCTTGGCGGCTGGAACTTCACGAGAAAAGCTGTCGGCACCACTGCGTTTCAAAGCAGGGTGATGTTCCGTGAAGGCCTGGGCGCAACAGGCGACCTTCTCAAGGAAGGCGGAAGGAAATTCATGTCCAAGGTCAGCAGAAGAAAGCACTTATAGGGCGAACAGAAGGGGCAAAGGTAGAAAGGCTATGACGTTTGTCTTTTATTCCTTCACTAGAACTAATCTTCTATGGCAGACTTGCCCGAAATGCACGAATTGGACGTAAAGTGGCAGAAGCGCTGGGCAGAGGCGCGGCTTTTCGAGCCTGTGGCAGGGCAGGCGAAAGGCGACAAGTTTTACCTTACGCCTGCGTTTCCCTACCCGAATTCCCCGCAGCACATAGGGCATGGCAGGACATACACAACTACCGACGTTTATGCGCGCTACCAGCGCATGCGCGGCAAGAACGTTCTTTTCCCAATGGCATTCCACGTAACGGGCACGCCAATCCTTGCAATGGCAAAGAGGATTGCGGACAAGGACAGGGAAATCTTGGAAATATTCGAGAAAGTGTATCACATCCCGCCGGATGTCACTGCAAAGCTCACCGACCCGAAGGAACTGGTCGCTTACTTTTCACGTGAAATAGAAGTCGGCATGAAGGAAATGGGCTATTCAATCGACTGGCGCCGCAAGTTCTACTCATACGACCCGCAGTTCAACCAGTTCATACGCTGGCAGTTCGCGAAATTGAAAAGCGCGGGGCACATAACAAAGGGCGAGCACCCTGTGCCGTGGTGCCCGATTGCCAATACCGCGGTCGGCGCGCACGACACAAAAGGCGACCTTGACCCAATGCTTGAGGAAGTGACCGGCGTCATGTTCCCGTTCGGTGACGGCTTTCTCATCTGCTCCACTTACCGCCCTGAAACAATTTACGGTGTCACAAATATCTGGGTGAACGGTGCTGCGACTTACGTAAAGGCGGATTGGAAGGGGAAAAAGCTCTACATGGCACAGGATGCGCTTCCGCCCCTGTCAATGCAACTTGACCTCAGGGTGGAGCAGGAACTTTCTGCAAAAGAGATGATGGCAAATACTGCCACAAACCCAATTACCGGAGACGTTCTCTCTCTTTACTCTGCATCATTTGTCGACCCTGCGCACGGCACAGGCGTTGTCATGTCAGTGCCGGCACACGCACCCTTAGACTTTCTTGCGCTTCGCGACTTAGGCTTGGAATACAAAATCTCGCCCAAGCAGGTGCTCAAGCTCGACGGCTACGGAAGCGCGCCTGCAAAGGAAATCGTGGAAAGGATGAAGATTGCAAACCAATCCGATCCAAAGGCAAAGAAAGCGACAGAGGAAATCTACAAGCTTGAGGCGCACACCGGCACCATGGCTACGGGTGAGTTTGCAGGCATGAAAGGCATGGATGCAAAGGAAAAGATAAAGGCAAAACTCGTTTCCTACGGCAACGCGATCACGCTTTACGAAATATCAAACGGCCCGATTTACTCCCGCTTCGGCGGGCTTGTGGGCGTCAAAATAGTGAAGGACCAGTGGTTCATCAATTACGGCGATGAAAACTGGAAGAACAAGGCGCGCGAGTGCCTTGCGGAAATGAAAATCCTGCCCGAGAAAACAGTGAAGGAATACATTTACACAATTGACTGGCTGAAGGAAAAGGCATGCACTCGCTCGGCAGGCCTTGGCACACGCTTCCCGTTTGACGAGACGAAAATGATTGAGGCGCTTTCAGACTCCACAATTTACATGGCGTT
>JAPLWZ010000167.1 GCA_026396335.1 Microcaldota archaeon
CTTACTGGCTCGGGAGATCCGCATTGAGCTTGTAGACTATCTCCTGGATATTTCCAAGGGTATGCTGGATCGCCTTGATGGTATTGACTTCCTTTGCCATTGCAGCAGCGTCTTTCAAAACCCCTATCTTGCCGTAAAGCTGCCTTGCTATTTCGGTTGCCTGCGGCTTTATCTTGTCGCCGATGTATGCGTCTCCGCCGTCAACATTGCCAAATACGAACTGCAGGCTGATTGCCACATCGTCGATTATCCTAAGGGCTGCATCTGGTTTTGTTGCCATCCTGCCCTGAAGGTTCAGAAGTGTGTCTCCAAGCTTGTTGAAGTTCGTCACGTTTATCTTGTAGTCTTTCCTGGTTTCAGCAGGCAGCGCGTCTTTGATTATTGAGATAACTGGTTTCATCACCTTGCCGTCAAAAATATTTTTGGCAAGCCACTCCTTTCCAGTCGGCGTATCCAGCCTGTGCGGGTATGATGCAAGAATCTTGTTCATGTTGACTGCCATATTGTGCACCTCTTACGGTGATGTGTATGAAAGTGTATTTAAATGTATCTATATTAGGGGATAAGAAAAGAAACAAGGGCCACAGCCGAGATTTGAACTCGGGCGAAGGGCTCCACAAGCCCCCATGCTACCAGGCTACACCACCGTGGCCACGATTAATCCTGCAGGTCTTCTTCATATTCTGGAACCAAAGGCCCCAGGCAGACTGAACGCACTAAATGTTGAATATAAGGACAAACTAAATTAAACCTCACCTTCGTTTTATCTATCATGAAGACTACCGTGCTTTTGGTGCTGCTTATCGCGCTCGCGCTAGCGGCTGCATGGTTTGTCTTCTCAAAACCCTCCTATCCTCTTACACAGGAGGATGCGAAGAAGTATTTCATCGAGGACCTTTCAAGCAAGTACCCGGCCGCGGACGTGCGGGAAATAACTGAAATCACCTCTCTTACGGCACAGGACGGCACCCCTTACTTCCAGCTCAAGGCGCGCATCACAAACGGTCTTTCCACCCCGTGCCCTGAGCGCATACACGTATACTACGACTACCCGCCAAAGAACTTCGTGGCGCAGCCTCCCGAGTACATAACAAAGGGCTGCAAGGTCTGCCTGAACGTGGACACATGCACCCTTGCGTTCCCGGAAGAGGCGATAATCGCATCTCACACATACGTTGGCGCGGAAATGGTCTCGCAGTTCGTGAAGGACAACTCGGACGCAAAAGCGAGCGCATCGTTCGATGGCGCTGACACATGGACTGTGAAATGGAGCTCGGCGTCATCCGGCAGGGACTATACAGTAGAGGTGTCAAAATCGCAGAATAAGATTCTCTCAGTGGTTTCCGGGCAGGTAGTGCCAATCGGCGGGCTGCCGAACTGATTTTTCTGTAATGTAAACTTGTAGTTCTAATTCGCGTAGTAGTAGTGCTCTCCCGCCTCCTTCTGCTCCCTGTCAAGCGCGGAGTCTGGTTTGTTTATGCGGGGGCGCTTGGAGTCCTTGTCCCTGCGAAGAGTGATTCCCACTCCCCTGAGGAACTTGTTCATGCCCTCTCTTTTTCCAGAAGGCGCGATAGCGTGCCCCTTCTTTCCAGAGTCACCCTCGAAAATAGCCATTCTCGAAGAAATCGCGTCAAGCAGCACCAAGTCGTGGTCAATCACAAATGCGCATTTCTTGCTGTCAACTATTAAGTGCTGGAGCAAGGAAGCGAATTCCAGCCTCTGTTCAATATCAAGGAAAGCGGAAGGTTCGTCAAACAGGTAAATGTCGGCGTCCTTCGAAAGTGCAAGCGCAATTGAAACCCGCTGCAATTCCCCGCCGGAAAGCGTGCTCAGTTTTTTATCCATGAGCGAATTGATGTTCAGCCTTCTTTTCGCGGCCTCTGCAACCTGCGCGTCCATCCCGCTTGTGAAAAGATCCTGCACTTCCACTTTTTCTTCAGCTTTTACGTATTGCGGCTTGTAGGAAACGCGAAGCATATTTGCAATAGTGCAATTGTCAGGCTGCTCCACGCCTGCAATCATCTTGATGAAAAGAGACTTTCCAATCGCATTCTCGCCGAGCAATCCGACTATTTCGCCTTCCATTATGCTCCCTGGCTCGGATGTAAACGAGAACTGGTCGAACTTTTTCTCAAGCGCAGGATAGGAAAACTTCGTTTTCCTGTTCACCGATTGCTCGGCAGATGCGGCGGAAAACATTATTGCATGGTCGCGGAAACGCGTGTTCTCCTCCCGCAGGAACCCTTCCAAATACTCATTGATGCCGCTCCTTGCAGCCTTCACTCCTGAAACTACGCCGTACGCATTTTCCTGCCCATAGAATACATGAACGTAATCGGAAAGGTAATCAAATATTGCAAGGTCGTGCTCAATCACAACCACGCTCTTTTGCTCAGCCAATTCCTTGAGCGCGCGCGCTGCAGCCAAGCGTTGCTTGATGTCCAGGTAAGCGGCAGGCTCATCGAAATAATACAAATCAGCCTCTTTGCAGTACGCTACAGCAATGGCAAGCCTCTGCAACTCGCCGCCTGAAAGCACGCTCACATCCTTGTCAAGTATCTCCTGTAAGTAGAACGCCTCAACTGCTTTTGCAAATACCTTTCGCTCATCGCTCTGTTCAAGCAGTTTGCGCGCCTTGCCTGCGAATACTTCTGGTATCTTGCCGATGTTCTGCGGCTTGAGCGACACCTTCAGTTTCTTTTCATGAAGGGTCCTGAAATAGTTCTGCAGCTCAGGCGAAAGCCTCTTCATTATTTCAAGCGGCGTGAATTTGGTTTCAAACTCGGCAAAATTCGGCATGATGTGCGCAGCCATGAGCTTTATCGCAGTGCTTTTCCCTATGCCGTTCTTGCCAATGAGCCCGACCACTCCTTTTTGCGGGAGCGGCAGGCCGTAAAGGCGGAACATATTCTCCCCGTACTGGTAAATGGGAAATTGCATTTCCTGCGCTAGGTTGATTATAGTAATGCAATCTACGGGGCACTTTTTCGGGCAGATGCCGCAGCCCGTGCAAAGGGTTTCTGAAATTATGGGGAAACCGTCAGTGTCTACCGTAACCGTTTCGTCGCCCATCCTCACTCCCGGGCAAACCTTCATGCACTGGTAGCCGCATTTTTCCTTTATGCAAAGCTCCCTGTCAATGATTGCAATGCGCGTCTTTCCGAATTCCCCTGCCATAATCTTCCCTTCTTCTTCCTCTTCTTTAAATCATTTGTCCCGTTCATCACTAGTTGTTGTTATGAGTAGAAAGATATGTTTAAATACCCTTTGAGCCATAATACACTCAGGCGGGAGAAGGATTCAGCCCGTCAGGTGTGGGAAGGTAATTTTATGACGGAGCAAACTACAAAAAAAGCGCGCATGCAGATGCCCAAGGACGCGCCCTACCAAATATTCAAGCTTCTTCCCTATTCAGACACCGTGCTGGACACGGTATCAAAAAACGCGGGCAAGAAGGCGCGTTCCGACGAACTTTTTGTTGAATTGAAAAATTCGCGCCAAAAGGCAAAAGAGGAATATGACAAAAAGAAGTTGGAAAATGTGCAGGGCAAAGCGCTCCTGGTCTGCAAGCACGAGTTCGACTATCTGGACACTGTTCTTGCCAACATGGTAAATCTCACAAACTCATTTGAAACGATGCAGACTGTGTGGCACCTGAAAACCGATGAAATCACAAAATACTACGATTCAAAAATCGGCGCAGGCGGCTTCATGTCAAACGTCAAGCGCTTCGTGCCATGGCTCTTCACACCTGTTGTTGTAATAGCATCTGCACTGACCGGCGCCTGGGGCGACGTCCACCAAATAATCGCCGACAACGTTGCCACCTGGTACGTGAATCTTGCAAAAACCGCTTCGGACATAATCGGGGTAGCAGGGCTTGTCGGCATTTCCACGCTGATAAATCAAAAGGCAAACAACTGGGTGCACAACATCCGCAAGGAGCGGGATGAAAAGCTGAAGCATTTCTTTGTCCAGGAAAGCCAAGTACGCATAGCAATACGCAATACCATTCAACAGGTTGCACTCGGGCTGTCTGCAGAATTTGGCTATACGAACGAGCTCAAGCGCGTTAAGGATAACGAATTGATAGCTGTCAAGGGCAATCTTGAAAAAATATGGCAAATTGTTTCCGAGCGCGTCAAAGGCATACAGCACAATCTACCGGTGGCGATACGCGATCTGTTCGCCTCTTCGCTTGATCTGCCTGAATATGTTGCCAGCATTGCCTCGCAGCAGCAGAAAGACACAAAGCAGCCTGAACAGAAGTCTGACGATAAAAAGACGGTGTAATTTCTTTTTTCCTTCCGATTATTTTTTGTCCCGCCTGCTACTTTCTCCCTTCTTAAACCTTGAGCCTTGGCTTCTGTCCAGCCTACCATCGGTTCCTGTCTAAACTCGAATCAGTGGGTGTATATTAACATCCGGGCACACTCAATCCGTGATGAAACAGCAAAACAGAGGGAGGCGAGTACCATGGGTGGGGGAGGTTCTCGCGTTCTGTTCACTGCTGGCTATGGTCGCAATGAAACGGAACGCATGACTGGTTTGCCTGATTCTGCTGGGCCAATCCGTTTCATAGATCGCCTGTATAGGAATGGCGGCGGAGCGGGAGCGCCAACAAATGTCAAGGACAGCGGTGCTAGTGTGAACAGCTTCAAGGATGAAAAGACACTTGATGAAAAGAATGCATTTGTCCTTAATAGCAAGAAAAACGGCAAGGTCAATGGCAAGGACCTGGGGCTTAATGGCAAAACCGTGCGCTTCGAGGGCATAAAGGATGTGCCGGAAACGAACATCGTGGTGGCAAAGCACTGGCCCCTCTACGAGAGCATAAGCAAGCTCGTCAACGGTTATCACAAGAATAGGCCAATGCCGCCTGTTTCGGAAACGCAGATAGGGGACATTGCGAACTATTTCTACCTGGCATGGCTTGTCAAAAAGCACCCTGAGGACGAGGCAGCCAAAATGGAGTTTGACGCATACGGCCCCAAATACCTAGGCACATTAATCACCCTGAAAGGGAATTTCATAAAACAGGGAGATCCCCAGAAGGATCTGCTCATTGAAGCCAGGAAAAAGGCGCTTCGTGCCACGACTCGCATGATGGGTGCACACGAAAAAATGGAAGAGCAGATAGCCATACTGGAACGTGGGAAGATTTCGCTCATGGGGGAATTTGAGCGGGAAAAGCTTGCTTGTGAAAAGTGGGTGGATGAAGTTTATGCTCGCAAAGGGGTTTTCCTGACGGAATGGGCGGAAAAAAAGGTAACACCGTTTGAGGATTACCTCAAGAAATTCGGGCTGCCGGCAGGCGGTGTGCTTGCTATTGCAGGAACTGCATTCAAGACGGCTGTGACAGATATTGTCGAGCACATACCACTAATCGCAGGCGTGCCGCCGGAGCTCATAGGGCTTGGCATAATCGGGCTTTGGGTAGTGGCAAGGGTTGGCAGGAGTCTTTTGACCTGGCATCTGAAAACGGCGAAGAACCGCCTCCCAAAAAAGGCGGAGCAGAAAAAGGAAAAGGAGCTTGGGCGGATAGCCGAGAAGCGGCTCGAGGCAGAGCAAGAGCACGTCGACAAGGTTGCGCAACTCAAAGGCGAGTTTGAGCTGAGCCGCAAAGAAATAACCAAGGGGCTTATGCATGACTACTGCGGCATGGTGCGCGGCTACGGCTACGCGTGCGGCATCTAGTCTTTATTTCCTTTTCTTCCTTTCTTAGCATATGAAATTAGGCAAGCAGGACCCGAAGGAGGGCGAGATACGCCTCACTCCGGAAAACACTGAGGATTTGTGGCACATTGAGCGCATACTCCAGCCTGGCGACCACATACTTTCAAAGACATGGCGCCGCTACAAGGCGATTGAGGAAGACTCAGGGGAAAAGAAACTCGTCACAATGAAGCTGCTTGTTGAAAAAGTGGAGTTCGCCCGCCACGCAAACCGCCTTCGTGTCACAGGGAAAATAGTTTTTGGCGAGCCTGTTGAGTTCGTGCAGATCGGCTCGTACCACACAATCGACATAGAGCAGGGCTTGCCGGTTTCAATCATCAAGGACAAATGGATGAGCCATCACCTCGCGCGCATAAAGCAGGCAATTTCTGAAACAAAGCGCCCAAAACTCGGCATGCTGGTTCTCGACGAATCAAAAGCCGTTTTCGCAACCCTTCGCGGCTACGGAGTACAGTATGAACTCGAACTTGAAAACAACGCAAGCAAGCGGGATGACAAGTTCGACGAGAAAACACAATCCTTCTTCGGCGAAATACTCAAAAAGCTGCAATCCATGCAGGTCGGCAAAATAATTGTCGCAGGTCCGGGATTCGGAAAGGAGAATCTGATGAAATTCATAAAGCAAAAAGACGCCAAGCTCATTTCCAGGATTGTGCTTGAGCATTGCACATACGCGGAGCGGACTGGGATAAACGAGCTTCTCAAGCGCGGCGTGGTGGGAAAAGTAGCAGAGGAAGAACGCGCGGAAAACGAGCTGGTGCTAATGGAGCAGTTCAACACCGAGCTCCGCAAAGACTCGGGATTGGTGGCATACGGGCTTGAGGATGTGCGGGGGGCAGTGGCAGCATCCGCGGCAGGCTCGCTTCTCGTGCTTGACGAACTCTTGCGCAATAACAAGGAAATCGAGTCAGTAGTAGAAGAAGCGGAGAAAAGAAAAGTGAAACTCATTGTATTCTCGCACGAATCCGACGGCGGGCGCGAACTCTCCGGCTACGGCGGGTTTGCCGCGCTTTTGAAGTTCCGCATCCGATAGCTTTTAAATCACTTTTAATGGAAAAATGTGTATGGCAGTCAAAGAAATATCGAGTGCAAGCCAGCGGATAGTGACGGTGCCTCCCTTCAAGGCAAAGGAAAGCTATAGGAACCTTTTCAAGCCTCCTCTGGCTGAGGCGGCAAAGAAAGAATTAGTGGACTCCAAACAGGCATTCCTCAAGCTTGAAATGAATCGGATTTTTGGAAACTGGATGCGAAATGTATCCGAATTAAACCCGCATTTGCAGTTTGAAATTTACTCGAAAACCGGGGATGTGGGGGCACATGCATTGTTTTATTCTGCTGAAAACCTGAATGACACATGTGAGCAGTGCAAAGCCAGTCTGAGCCAGATTGATGCGATAGACGGGCTTTCAATCGAGAATAGATATCTCCATC
>JAPLWZ010000149.1 GCA_026396335.1 Microcaldota archaeon
GTATCAAGCAAACTCCTCCAACTCAATCCCGCGCCAAAAACAGTGGTCGGCTTGCAGTACGAACTTTCTCCAATTGAAAACGACGGCTTCATTGACTTTTTCCTCTGGCCTCGCCTATCGCCGCACGGCTACCTCTGGATTATTCCAAAGAAGAACGGCAGGGCAAACGTTGGGCTGGTAACAAACGACGCTCCATCTACTAGAAAGTACCTTGACCAGTTCATCAGCGAATACGGATTGTCCGAAAAAAAGAAGGTCGGCAAAATCGCATTCGGCGGATTCATTCCCGCCTCGGGCGCAGTGCCAACCACCTACGCAGACGGCATTCTATTAGTAGGCGACGCAGCAGGTTTCACCTCTCCCATGTTCGAGGGCGGCACTGGTCTTGCAATGGCCAGCGGAAAGTTCGCAGCACAAGTGGCAGCAGAAGCTTTGCAGAAAGGCGACACAAGCAAAACAGCACTCTCAAAATACGAATCACTCTGGCGCGCAGAGTTTCCCGATTACACAAAACTCGTTGCCTCAAAAGACGCAGTCTACAAATTCAACGACGACGAATGGAACCGCATAGGCAAGCTCATCCCAAAGAACCTCACCACTATGTCCGCGCTTGACAAAATAAAGGTCGGTCTGAACGTGACAGCCCGCGCCCCTGACCTATGGGGCAAGGGATTCGCGCCCGCAATGGACGCACTCGGCTACTCGCGCGCAAAGTACTACGGCTGGTAAAGTTACATACTCTTTAAAACATATCAAAACACCTCCATACGCCTAAGTTCGGGGATCTGTATGAAAATGAAAAATCTCATAATATTGGATGACAGGCGCGACGTGAGAAATTCCCTCATTGCACTAGCCAATGCCAAAGGCCAGCCAAAAAGCAATATTTTTACTGCCGAGTCCATAGGAAAATTCCGCGATTTGGCGAAAGATAAGGGAAACGAATTCATCCGGAACAGCAACCTCATACTGGACGTCAATCTTCCGGACGGCAAGTCAAGCCAGCTTGTCAAGGAATTCAATCTTATTGGCAATTTTGCAATTTTCAGCGCCATGAGTAAAGATAACTTCGACGAATTCAAGTCCATTCTTGAGGGCTCTGCGCTTTACAAAGGCAAAGTGTTCCCAAAAGACGACCCATACGGCGTGCTAATGTCATTTGGCATGCTCACCGGGGGCAAGAAGGCGCTTGAGGACATGCAGAGCATTTCTACCGACATAGGGGTTGCAGTGCACTCACCTCCGTACTTCATTATCGAACGCGGTGCGCCGAATCTGGCAGATATCATTCAGCATGTCCAAAATATTGGAATAAACAATCCAGTTGTGAATGTTGTCTTGAACTATGAGAGCGCAGGCATCTTGATAGATACACTGAACACGGTGTTTGGTATTACCAATCTTAATGCCAAATTCATCCCGCAGGCGGATTTCCTGGAAGCTGACATTAACATTGCTCTTGGCTTCCCGAAAGACATCACTGGCTTTCCCAAAGCCTACGAGCGGGTGGCGTCAGTAGCCAGGCATGATGAAGGGCATGAGAGTTACAGCATAAAAGACACGGCGCAGTCCTACCTCTAGTTTTTATTTCTTTTACCCTAATTCTCCTTCTGTTGGTATCATGGACGCACTGGCAACCGATTACTCCCAAATTTCCTCCATTCTTTCGGGCGAGCACAGCGGCAAGCAGGTGAAGATACGCGGTTGGGTGCACCGCTCGCGCACGAGCGGGGGGCTTTGCTTCCTGGTAATCCGCGACTCAACCGGCGTAATGCAGTGCGCGGTAAAGAAGGACGCGGTAGGCGAGCAGGCATTCACGGACGCATCCTCAGCATTCATAGAATCAACAATTCTCATTGAAGGCACAGTAAAGGATGACAAGCGCGCACCAGGCGGCTTTGAACTCGCGGCAACACAAGTGCAATTAGTAGCAAAAGGTGAGCCCTTCCCGATAGCAAAAGACCAGTCTGTAGAATTCCTCATGGACACACGCCACCTCTGGCTTCGCTCACAGCGCCTCACCTCCATAATGAAAGGGCGCCACTACATACTCAAATATTTACGCGAGTTCTTTGACAATGAGGGCTTTTTCGAGATGACTCCGCCCATAATAACGCAGGCAGGCTGCGAGGGCGGCTCCACTTTGTTCGAGTTCGATTACTTCGGGCAAAAGGCATACCTCACACAATCTTCACAGCTTTACGCAGAAGTATTCACCACTTCACTCGAAAAAGTATACGTTCTTGCTCCCTCATTCCGCGCAGAACCGAGCAGAACAGTGCGGCACCTCTGCGAATACTGGCATTTAGAGCCTGAAATGGCATTCTACAACCAGAAAATGAACATGGAAGTGCAGGAGAAAATGCTTGAGTTTGTGGCGCAGAAACTGGTGAGCAACCACACGGACATACTTACAGCGCTTGGGCGCGACATAGACAAACTAAAGGCAGTAAAGGCGCCCTTCAAGCGCATGACTTACGAGGACGCAGTCGAGCTTGCGATAAAACGGGGCGCGAACATAAAGATGGGCCAGGACATAGGCGCGGACGAAGAGGCGCTTCTCACAAAGGATGAGGAAAAGCCCATGTTTGTGACAAACTTCCCCTGCGACATAAAGGCATTCTACATGCGCGAGGATCCGGACAACCCAGGCACTGCATTAAACGCAGACGTGCTCGCGCCAGAAGGCCACGGCGAAATAATTGGCGGCTCAGAGCGCATTTGGGAGCTTCCAGAGCTCATGAAGAGGATAGAGGAAAACAACCTCGACCCCAAAAACTACCAATGGTACATTGATTTGCGCAAATACGGCGCATTCCCGCACTCAGGCTTCGGATTAGGCATAGAGCGCCTCGTGAAGTGGACACTCGGGCTTGATCACATCCGCGACGCAATACCTTTCCCGCGCACGATAAACAGGGTTTACCCATAGGAATCACCATGGACGCAAAAGAACTCTACCTTCTCACAGTAAAGGAAAACGGGCTTTCCGACCACGAAATGGAAGAGCTCACTGAACAGGAGCGCTCATTGCTCACAAGAGGAGAAAACAGCAAGTTCTGGCTCAAAAGGGAAGTGCGCGAAAAATTCACAGTGGCACTCACAGGCGGCGCATTCGATATATTGCATATAGGGCATGCACTCACCCTCAAGAAGGCGCGCGAGCAGGCGGACATACTCGTTGTAATCGTATCCACAGACGAGCGCGTGAAGGAGATAAAGAAGCGCGCGCCAATTCACGAGGCGGATTACAGGTGCGACATGGTTGCCTCAATGAAGTACGTGGACGTAGCAATCGTCGGTTCAAAGGACATTATGGAATCCTTCTACCGTGTGCGCCCTGACATCGTCGTATTCGGCTATGACCAGAAGGTAATGGAATTGCCCGTGCCGGTAAAGACCGTTCATCTTACAGAAGTGAAAGTGGACCCGAAGATGGCAAAGACATCGAGGATAATAAAAGACCTTGGGCTTTAGTCTTCGTCGAGAAGCAAATATCTTTAAAAAGCCTTACTCAGAATTAGTCACACTTTTGTACGGTTAATTTAATTGGGGGGACTGATCAAGTGACTAACGCTTCAGCCAACACCAAGGCAGCGCATTCAGGTGCGCACGCACATGCTGCGCATGCGGCAGACGAATTCCTTTCCTCAGTGAAAACCCTGAAAGAGGCGGAAAAGTCCGCTGCGGCAAAATTCGAGGAAGGGAAAAAGGAAGCAGCCCGCGTGGAGGCAGGCGGCAAGGAAAAAGCCGTTGAAATAGCCAGCCGCGCAAACGAAAAGGCAGTGCAGGCCAAAAACGAACTGCTATCATCTGGCAGGGACAAGACGGAAAAGGAAGTGTCCGAACTCACTCATGATGCGCAAAAGCAGGCGGAAAAGATCCGCGCAAAGAGGCTGGGCGACAAGGATGTAGCGAGCCTCGCAGAAAGCGTTCTGTAATAGCAGGCAAGATCAGTAAAAAATGAAATAGGTCAGCCGTAAGGAAAGAGGATTATATGCTAAAACCAGTGAAGATGTCCAAGGTCCGCGCAATCTGCCTTAAGCAGGTTGCACCCTCGGTAATCAAATCACTGCAAAGCATGTCCGTTGTCCACCTGAAAGACTCACAACTGCCTGAAACTACCCGCGCAGGCCCCCTTGCTTCATATGATGACATTTCAGCAAGGCTCATCCGCATTCGCTCAATGAAAGAGTCGCTCGGGAAAACTGGCAAGCTTCCCAAGAAAAAAATATCATTCCCGCATCCATTGAAAGAAGCGGACGAACTCCTTCAGGAAAATGAAAAGCTGCTTTCAATACTCAAGGAAAAAGAGGAATTGGGGCGCGAACTCGAGGCTAATCTTGCAGCGCAAAAGTCCCTCGCAGACATGGCAGACCTTAACATTGACTTCTCCAAGATGCAGTCGGAATCGCTCCAATTTGTTCTCATAAGGGCAAGCACAGACAAGCAAAAAGCAGCGGCAGATGTGCTCTCCAAGAAAAAGAATTGCTCATTCACGCAGGCTGGAAGCGCAATGCTAATCGCCCTCCCGAAAAAGGAAGACGCAAAATTCCTGGAAAGCTTTGGGCAGTTCCTCCCGCTTCCGGCACTTGAATCTACACCTAAGCATGAAATTTCCACGCTCAAGGAAAAAGAATCGGCAATAAGGGAAAAAATTTCATCTGCGCAAAGCAAGCAGCAGCGCTTCTCTGACACACACTACCCGCGCCTTGCAGCGCTTGAAGAGGATCTTTCAATCGAGGCGGACAGGGCAAAAACAAGCACGCTCTTTTCAGCAACAGAATCGCTGTACTATATAGAGGGCTATGTCGAGGCCACCAAATTCAAGCACCTGGCACTTGAACTTCACAAGCAATTCGGCAAAAAGGTGCACATATACGAAGCGGGCATAGACAGCCACAAGGACACGGTGCCCACTTTACTTTCCAACCCGAAGCAGGCGATGCCTTTCCAGTTCATCGTGTCATTCCTTTCGCTGCCCCAGTATTCTGAAATCGACCCAACATTATTCATCGCGCTTTTCACGCCCATACTTTACGCGCTCATATTCGGAGACGCGCTTTATGCAGTGCTCTCATTCCTGATTGCGACTTACTTGATAAAAATCTCAAAGTCGGGCGCAATGCTCAACCAGGTCGCGAAAATCTGGCAGCTCTCGGCAATTCCTGCATTCATTGCGGGCGTGGCATTTGACGAGTGGTTCGGGTTCACTCACCAGCACCTGCTCGCAAAGTTCGGGATACAGGGCACATTCTACCAGGCATACATGCACCGCGTGGCAGACGTGCAGACGCTCATGCTTCTTGTCATCATAATCGGCGCAGTGCACCTTGCAATCGGCTTCATACTGGGCGCAATAAACGAGTGGAATCACTCAAGAAAGCACGCGATTGCAAAACTCTGCTGGCTTGGGACGGAAATATCTGGCTTTTTCCTTGTGGCAGTGTTCATGTTCAACTCTTTCACATTCCTGTCAACGCCATCACTTGCGCTCTTCGCGCTATCAGTTGCCGGGCTCATCTGGTCCGAAGGCCCAATTGCCCTCTTTGAAATACCCGGGCTGGCGTCAAACATAATGTCCTACATCCGTATCGCGGCGGTCGGATTGGGCGGCGTCATCCTTGCAGAGGCAATAAATGAGCTTCTCTTCCCGCACCTTGAGCTGACCATCCCAGGCATCATAATTTTCATAATCACTATAATCGCTTACCTTTCCATCCACGCAATCGCCTGCATAATCGCCATGTTCGAATCATTCGTGCACGGCGCCAGGCTGAATGTCGTTGAGTTCTTCGGAAAGTTCTACAAGGGCAACGGGCTTCCATTTGCGCCATTCAGCGCAATGAGGGAATACACGGAGGAAACGTAGTTTGATTTAGTTCATGCTAATGCGGCGGGCAAAAAGTCCAGCCGCAGAAGAAAAAAAGAGGTGTGAATATGGTATGGTTTGAAAACAACGGTGCAATCGCAATCGGCGCTGCAATAGCAATGTTCGGTGGCGCAATCGGCACAGCATGGGCACAGGCAACAATCGGCTCGTCCATCATGGGCGTGCTGGCTGAGAGGCCTGAGGAAACATTCAAGCTCATCGTCTACATGGCGCTGCCTGAGCTGATAGTGCTGCTCGGCTTCGTCGTGGCCTTCCTGCTCTTGGGAAAAGTAACCGGCACAGAGGCAGTCGCGGCAACAGCATAAGTGAATTGAACAAACACATCTCTTCCAGACGCACATGCGGGTTCCTTATTGGCCCCGCATGGCCGTACTTGGCAAGAAGATGAAAAGGGTGCCCCTATGGGATTTGAAGAACTGGCAACTGAGCTTCACAAGAGCGCCGAGTCTGAAGGCAGGAAGCTCATAGCCGCGGCGGAAAAAAACGCCCACAAGTACGAGGAAGAGGCAAAGGAAAAGGCAGAAGAACTGCTGCGCGATGCAAAGAAGGATGCGCAGGCCTACTCAAAGCAGGAGTCTGCAGAAAGGCTTACATCCGCAAAGCTCGCGGCAAAGAAAATAGTTGACGAGGCGCGCGACGACGCGGTAGAGGCGTCGCTTCACCAGGTCTGGAACGCATTCAAGGCATCCTCGCTCAAGAAGGCAACTTACCCGGCTCTCTTGCAAAAACTCATAGCAGACGGCATCCGCGAACTTGGCAGCAATGACGCGGTTGTTTACGTGCGAGATGAAGACAAGCCGCTTGTAGCCGGCTACAAGACAGCGAAACTCCCTGCACAATACACTGGCGGCGCAATACTCGAGTCTGCGAACGGTAAAATCCGCGTGAACAGGACGCTTGAGGAAGTGTTCGCGCAGAAAAAGAGCGAAATGAGGAAGAAAATCTACGACAGCCTGTTCGGCTGAAAATTGAGGGTTTGACAATGGAAAAGAAACAGGGCGGATACGGGAACATGCTTGGCGCAATAGCCGCAAAACTAGCGTTCCGCCCCCTCACGTACGGCTACTCAAACGCGCGAGTGCGCGCCATGAGGCCGCACCTTCTTTCCAGGCGCCAGGCAGAAGACATGCTCAAGGTGAAAACAAACGCAGCAGTAGCAGAGTATCTTTCCCGCACCGGCTACAGGGACGACTTTACTGGCATGGGCGCAAAAGTGACTGATGAGGAGCGCGTAGAAATAGCAGTCAGCAAGAACTTCGCGCGCACAGCACAGAAACTTCTGCGCATCACCCCCAAGGCAAGCCAGAGTGCGCTCTTCGCATTCCTCGGCAGGTACGACATACTCAACATAAAGACAATACTTCTCGCAAAGAAGCTCGGCAAGCACAAGCAGGAGACCGAGCATCTTCTCATTCCAGCAGGCTCGCTCTCAATGCAGGAACTCGAGGAAATGATTTCAGCAAAATCGGCAGACGAGCTTTACGATGCAATCCACAGGAGCGCATTCGGCGGAAAGTTCCTCGCATCTGACTCGATAAAACACATACCAAAAGCAGAACTCAAAGCGCTCCTGCAAAAGCCCGAGGAAGGCAAACTGGATATGCTCCTCTCGGCGCTTGACTCATATTACTACGAAGTCGCAGCATCAGCAGTTTCCGGCGGTGAAAAGGACCTCTCAATAATACTTGACCTCATCCGTTCTGAAGCAGACGCGAAAAATGTGATTACTGCAATGCGCTTGAAGAAAAGCGGCGCTGACAAGCACACGATAATCAAAAGCATGGTAACGGGCGGCAATTTCACCGAGCAGCAAATCGGAAAAATGGCTAGTGCAAAAGGCGTGCCGGAAATTGCCACACTCGCAAGCTCATTTTTCATTTCCGCAACAGGCAAGGGTGAATTCGCAGCCGCGGAGGCGCAGTTCAAAAAGGACGGCTCTCTCTCGCACTTCGAAGTGGTATTTGAGCACTCGCTTGCGCGCCGCTCGCTCCACGCGCTTAGGCGCAGCATGATGTCTCTTGGCGCGATAATCGGCTTCCTATTCCTAAAGGAAGAGGAAATGAACAACATCCGCAAAATCGTGCGCGGAAAAGCGCTCGGTCTTCCCATGGAAAGAACGGCGGAAATGCTAGTATTGGTAGGATAGGTTGGTTGCAATGGCAGAAACTCCAAACGTACATCACAAGGAAAAGCTCGCAGTCATTGCCGACTCGGCCACCTGCACAGGCTTCCCGCGCGCTTGGGCTGGATTTGTCGAAGAAAAAATAGAAACAAATATCATGATTACGAGGTGTGAACATGGGAATATTGCACAGGATTTCAGGACCGGTCGTTGAGGCAAAGGAGATGACTGGCGCGAAAATGAACGACCTTGTCAAAATAGGCGCGCAAGGGCTCACAGGGGAAATAATCAAAATAGTCGGCGACACAGCCACCATCCAGGTTTACGAAGAAACATCTGGCTTAAAGCCAGGCGAGCCCGTGGAAACAACCGGCGAGCCCCTTTCAGTGGAGCTTGCGCCCGGTCTTCTCACCTCAATTTACGACGGCATTCAGCGCCCGCTGAACCTTCTCGTGGAAAAAGGCGGCAATTTCATCACCCGCGGTCTGTCAGTCAACTCAATTGACCGCGTCAAGAAATGGGACTTTGTGCCGGTGGCAAAGAACGGCGCAAAAGTGAAGATAGGCGATCTTCTCGGAACCGTTCAGGAAACCGAAGTCATCAACCACAAGATAATGGCGCCGGTTGAAGGCACATTGACAAACCTGCGCGCAGGCAAGTTCACCGTAGTTGAGCCCTACTGCGAAATAAACGGCAAGCCCGTACAGATGCTGCAACGCTGGTTCGTGAGGAAGAGCAGGCCTGTTGCGGAAAAGTTCGACCCGAACATCCCGTTAATCACAGGGCAAAGAATCGTGGACATGTTCTTCCCGATTGCAAAGGGCGGCACGGTCTGCATTCCCGGCCCCTTTGGCTCTGGAAAAACAGTCACGCAGCACCAATTCGCAAAATGGTCTGACACGCAAATCGTGGTTTACGTGGGCTGCGGCGAGCGCGGCAATGAAATGACAGAGGTGCTGACAGAATTCCCGCACCTTGAGGACCCCCACACAAAAAAACCGCTCATGATGAGGACAGTGCTCATAGCAAACACCTCGAACATGCCAGTGGCGGCGCGTGAAGCATCAATTTACACTGCAGTCACAATTGCGGAATACTACCGTGACATGGGCTACGATGTTGCACTAATGGCAGACTCCACTTCTCGCTGGGCAGAGGCAATGCGTGAAATCGGCGGCAGGCTGGAAGAGATGCCTGGCGAAGAAGGCTATCCGGCTTATTTGGGACGCCGTCTCGCAGAATTCTACGAACGAGCAGGCAGAGTGCAATGCTTAGGCAGCGACAACCGCACAGGCTCAGTCACAATCATAGGCGCGGTATCCCCGCCAGGCGGCGATATTAACGAGCCGGTATCGCAAAACACACTGCGCGTGACAAAAGTGTTCCTGGCACTCGACGCATCGCTCGCACAGCGCAGGCACTTCCCGGCATTCAACTGGCTGCGCTCGTACTCACTCTACACTGACTCGCTTGACGCCTACTACACCAACAGCATCTCTTCAGACTGGGTGGAAATCCGCAAAGAGGCAATGGCTCTCTTGCAAAAAGAATCTGAACTGCAAGAAATCGTACAACTGGTAGGCCCAGACGCACTGCCTGAAAAGGAACAGGCAATTCTTCTCTGCACGAAAATGATAAGGGAAGACTACCTGCAGCAGTCGGCTTTCCACGAGGTGGACACCTACTCCTCAATGAGGAAGGAATATCTCCTCTTGAAGAACATCATGCGCTTCTACCACCGCGCAATAGCGGCAGTGGATCTCGGAATACAGCTCAAGAAAATAACGGACATGCCCATACGCGAGCGCATCGCGCGCTCCAAGGAAATTCCCGAGGAGAAAATAAAGGAAATCGAATTCATGGGCAACGAAGTGGACCGCGCATTTGACGCGCTTGGAAAGCAGTAAAAAAATCAATGATATTTGAACAGGTGGTTTGGATGAAGGAATACAAAACAGTCACGCAAATCGCAGGGCCCCTTGTCTTTGTGGAGGGAGTGTCCGACATTGCGTACGGCGAAATCGTAGAGATAACGCTGCCTTCCGGCGAAAGGAAAAAAGGGCAGGTGCTCGACACGCAGCGTGGCATTGCAATCATCCAGGTATTCGGCACCACCGCAGGCATCAACGTGTCCGAAACATCTGTGAAATTCCTCGGTGAAACAATGCAGCTTGGCGTTTCAACCGAAATGCTGGGACGCGTATTCAACGGACTCGGCGAGCCGCGCGACAAGGGCCCCTCAATTATTCCTGAAAAGCGCCTTGACATCAACGGCGCGCCCATCAACCCCTACGCACGCGCAGAGCCGCGTGACTTCATCCAGACTGGTATCTCCACAATCGACGGCCTGAACACGCTTGTCCGCGGGCAGAAACTCCCCATTTTCTCAGCATCCGGCCTGCCGCACAACCAGCTCGCAGTACAAATTGCGCGCCAGGCAAAAGTGGCGGCAAAGGCAGGCGCAAAAGAAGAAAACTTCGCCGTGGTATTCGCAGCTGTGGGCATCACGAACGAAGAGGCGCTCTTCTTCATCCGCGACTTTGAAAAAACCGGAGCTCTCGAGCGCGCAGTGCTTTTCCTGAATCTGGCAGACGACCCTTCAGTTGAGCGCATCATCACTCCGCGTCTCGCGCTAACAACAGCAGAGTACCTAGCATATGAAAAGGACATGCACGTGCTTGTCATCATCACAGACATGACAAACTACTGTGAAGCGCTCCGTGAAATCGCTTCAGCCCGCGAAGAAGTGCCCGGCAGGCGCGGTTATCCCGGCTACATGTACACTGACCTTTCAACAATCTATGAGCGCGCAGGCAGAATCAAGGGAAAGAATGGCACAGTGACGCAAATCGGCATTCTCACCATGCCTGGTGACGATATCACGCACCCGATTGCAGACCTGACCGGTTACATTACAGAAGGGCAAATCGTTCTCGGGCGCGACCTTCACAGGAAAAACATTTACCCGCCAGTGGACGTTCTTCCCTGCCTCTCCCGTTTGATGAACCTGGGAATAGGCAAGGACCGCACGCGCGAAGACCACAGAGGAGTGGTGGACCAGCTTTACGCAGGCTATGCAACAGGCAGGGACCTCCGCTCGCTTGCGGCAGTCGTAGGCGAAGAGGCTCTCTCAGCAACAGACAAGCTCTACCTGAAGTTCGCGGACGTATTTGAAGAGCGCTTCATCAAGCAGGGGCACCACGAGGACAGGTCAATCGAGCAAACACTCGAGCTTGGCTGGGAACTCCTCTCAATGTTCCCCGAGAGCGAACTCAAGAGGCTCAAGAAAGAATTCATCGAGAAATACGGGAAGAAATACAGGAAGAACTAGGGAATTTTCATGGCAGAACAACCAAACCCAACGCGCATGGAGCTTCTGAAGGCCAAGACCCGAGTCAAACTGGCGAAGAACGGGCACAAGCTCCTGAAGCAGAAGCGCTCTCACGCGTGGCTACTCGGTGGTCGGCACATCCGCAAAAATAGACGAAGTGGCAGAGGCATTTGAAAAGGCAACTGACTTGGTATTCAAGCTCTCGCAGACGGAAAATGCAATCCGCAGGCTCATCCTTGAAATAGAAAAGACAAAGCGCAGAGTAAACTCACTTGAGTTCGTGATGATCCCGCGCCTGCAGTCGCAGGTAAAGATAATTGCATTCCGCCTTGATGAAATGGAACGCGACTCGTTTGTCATGCTGAAAACAATCAAGCGCAAGCTCGAGCGCAACGAAGAAGAAGCGGCATAAAGGCGGACCTATGCCCAAAAAAAAGCAAAACCCCCAGACACCGATTTACTTAGTTTACGACTTTGAAGAGCTCTGCGGGGTCTTTTCCACTCTCCCCCTAGCGCGCGAGGCAGCGGAGGAGCATCTTGCACTTGTCAAAAACTACACAGTAAAGAAGGCAAAGCAGATGAAATTCGGGGATGTGACATTCGAAGTTTACCGGGATGACGGCGAGCGCAGGTGGCTTTACGCAATGGTGGCAAAGACAAAGCACAACAACGCGGACCTTCACAGGCGAAAAGTAGTCATCTACCAGTACAACATGGACCAGTACTATTCAATGATGAAGCGGTTCATTGACAACGGCGGCAACGGCAAATTAATAAGCGATGGAAGGAAATAGTGTTTCCATGGCAGAAAAGAAGAATCCGGTGCAAGTACAGGGAGAATGGGTTCACCCGGATCAGCAGAAGCAGGGATGGGGCTGGCGCATGTGGCTTTGGCCCATCGGCTTGCTCGGGCCCCTGATTGGCAGCATAATCTCAATAGTAATACTCATCGCCATACTCTGGGGCTTGAAATTCGTAAACGTAATGCTGCAATCCGGGTTCATCACGCAGATAATCTCATCAGTGGACGCGAACATTTCACTCTTCTTCATGTTTTTCCTCTTCACATCCTACGCGAAATTCTTCATGATGCGCTCACGCGCAGCATATATGCTCCTGCATCCGTTGAGCGAGGCAGCAGCCACCCTTTTCACCGCGTGGATACTTGGCTGGTTACTGAGTTACACTGGCGAAGTGACAAATGTTTCGCTCGTATCATACGCAGGAGGACTAATCAGCGCCAATCTTCTCCCCATTTTCTTATTCGTGCTTGTGCTTGGCTATGTATCTGTGGCAATGCACAGGAATGACAGAAGATTCCCGCAGTAATGTAATGCATTAGGCTAACGGCGCAGGTGGTGCCTAAGCCGGTGCTGCTGCAGCGCCCTTTCTCTTTCTCATCAGGTAGAACCCGTAGAATTGCATTGCTATTGCCACAACTGCAAGCGCGAGAAGTGCAAACTGGAGCGGGCCAAGCGACGAGGCGCTGTTGGTTACCAAAAGAACGTGTGCCAGCACTGACACAAAGCCGATGTAAACCAGCCTCTGCACCATCTTCCAAGTCTTCATGCCCATTTTCTGCACTGCAAAATCGCTCGCGGTAAGTGCGGCAAGCAGAAGCACAAACGCAGCAGGCACTGCTACTATATTCGGAAGGTAGGCGAGCGCTGCAAGAGGCTGCCAGCTGAAATAAATTCCGCTCACAAGAACAATGTGGAAAGCGGCGAAAAAGAAAGCAGCCAATCCCACTGCACGGCGCGGCTCAATAAGCGAGGCGTATTTGGAATCAATTACTGCCAAGGGGCCAAGTATAAGCGAAACTGAGAAAAGGAAAAATGCGCTATCGGCCATAAAACGGATTACTGCGCGCCCTGCCCCATCCGCAGTAAATGCATAGTTGGCAGCAATGATTGACACTCCCAACAGTATTGCAAGGAATAAAAAGCTATTTTTCTGCATTAAAATCACGCTCCATCAATAGTCAATATGGGTTTCCTTTATCCTGCTGGAATTCCGCCTGCTCGTCAGCCCAAGTCTTTCCAGAGCGCGCCGCCTCCAGCTTGATTTTGCACCGCTTTGCGTCGTCTTTCTTCCCTAATTTTGTAAACAGGTCCGCAGCCTTCTCAAACGCGCCCCCTGCCTCATAAGCGGCAGCAGTCTCGTTCTTCATCTCCACCTTCAGGTAAATTTCAGCAGCCTTCACGTACAAGAGCTTCCCTTCCAGCCTGCGTGCTTTTGCAACAAGTTCCGCGCGTTCTGCTTCTTCCATGGTGCAGTAGGGGCATGGCAACTTTAAATTTGTTATCCTGCAACTTTTTATCGTGGGAAAAAGCCTATTCGCTTCATTTTTCATCCTCCTCTTGCTGTTGCCATTCGCGTACGCAAAGGAATATTCCATTCCAAACGCGGAAGTGTATTACTCGTTGCAGCACGACGGCTCTGTGCAGGTGCAGGAGCGCATCACCTACTCGCTTTCAGGCGACTTCCACGAGCTTTACCTGCAAAAGCCAACTGACTTGCAGATACGCGACTCATCAGGCTACTGCGAGGGGCGCGGCAGCTGCACATTCCGCACGCAGTACAACGAGGGCTACCATGAGCTTGTGCTTGCCGACAATTTTGGCTCAGGCACAGTGACTGTCGTATTCAAGTACACAATTGACGGTGAAATACTCGAGCAGCAGGATTCCGCGCAGTTCTTCTACAAGCTCTGGGGCGACACATGGAGCCAGCCAGTTGGGGAATTGTCTGCATATGTCATAGCGCCGCAGGGCGTTGAAATAGCGGACGGAGCGTATTTCTTCCACTCTCAAAATCAACTCAACGTGCAGCTGGAAGGCAGCCAGCTCATTGCAATGTCAAGCAACCACCCTGCCAACACCTATCTTGAGGTGAACGTGCTTCTTCCCAAAGAGGCATTCGCCAACCTTCGCCGCGCGCCAAACTACATGACGCGCCAGCAGATAATGGACGGCGAAAAAAACTATCTTGCCGGGCAGGCATGGCAGCAGCAAATAGGTCTAATGCTGTCCATTCTTGTGCTGCTCCTTCCGGTGGCAGGCATGGCGGCATTCGCATACATCTACTACCGTCGCCAGCACTGATAAGCGCAGAGGCGCTCTGGCTCTCCAAGCACAAGTACATAAAGCTCGAAGAGCGCGAAGTTGAAGCAGACTTTATCCTTTTCAAAAACAAGAGCAAGCAGTGGTTCATCACAAACATGAAAAAGCTCGACGACTGCCACGGGCTCGAAGCGCACCAAATGAAGCTCATGGCATTCTTTTGGGCAGCATCCACGAACAACGAGCTCAAGATATCTGATATATCGAACAGCAGGAATTCGCTGCTTTTCAGGCAAACCTACACTGAATTTTTCAGCGAAGTTTCAAAATCATTCTACAGGCGCTTCATGGACAAGAAGGGCAATGACATAATGCTCGGTGTCTCAGTAGGCGGGGCAGTAATAGCCGGGCTTGCAGTATTTGTTGCAAACATAGGCACAGGCTGCATTTCAGCCATCCTGCTGCTTGTGCTCGTGGCTATTGTGGTGAGCCAGCCGCAAATACTCGGGAAATGGACGCCTGAAGGCAGGCTCGAGGAGAAAAAATGGGCCGCCTTCAAGAAGTACATGCTTGATTTCGGCAGGCTTCAGGAAAAAACCGTGCCGGACCTGATTCTTTGGGAAGACTACCTGATCTATGCAACTGCATTCGGCATAGCATCACAGGTAATCAAAACGCTCAAGGTGCGCTACCCTGACCAGCAGATGAAGAACGCCGCATTCATAGGAGGCTATT